>WRNS01000216.1 GCA_009776495.1 Methanobrevibacter sp.
TATTAAAAATTTAAAATAAATATATTAAAAAAATATTTATAAAAAATTATTAATAAAAATTTAAAACAAATAATTTAAAAAAATATTTATAAAAAATTTATAATAAACATTTAAAATAAATTTATAATTTATCTATTAAATTTAAATTTTCTATTAAATCAATGAAAACTTGAGAAATATTTCCTCATATATCAATCACTTGTTTTCGTTTACCTTAACACTTCCAAAATCATGTCTAAATTATCTGATTTGAAAACATCCACTTTTTTACCACTTTCACCAATAACTTCTTTTTTCATGTTTAGATGTTCTTCAGTTATTGTATGATCTTCAATAGCTATTTCCCCTTGATTTTCTAAAATTTTAGCTATTTCCTCAGGGTCCTTAGATGTTAAAAATTTTATAATAATTGGAGCATCCCCTTTAAATTGAGGTCCAATTTTATCCATTGCTGGAATAATCTCTATAACTTTTTCTCTTATCTCTGGTTTTCCAACTCTTATATCCAAATTAGCTATTTTTAAAGTTCCTTTTATATCCTGAGTATATCTTTCAAATATAGTTTTTAAATCATCATTGGTATAAACATTTATTTCATTTATTGGAGCATTTAACGGAATTTTAGAAGCAGACTTAAATCTTCTAATCTCTCCAATAAGTTCAATAGCTAAATCTCCTTCATTTTCTAATGTCTCATTGATTAAATCATCATTTACTTGTGGCCAATCACTGATATTTAAACTTTGATAATTTTCAAGATTTGTTTCTTTATTTTTAAAATCTGTTTCATCTCCACTATCGAAATATTGATACACTTCATCTCCACTATCGAAGTATTGATACACTTCATCTACGAAGTGAGGAGTGATTGGAGATAATAGCTTTAAAGATGTTTCAATAACCGTTTTTAAAGTATATTTAGCAGCTAATCTTGAATTTTCATCAACTTCATCATTGTAAAGTCTATATTTCACTGCCTCTATGTATTCATCACAAAAATCATGCCAAACAAACTTTTCAATTGAATTGATAGCTGTTGAAAAATTGTATGACTCAAAAGCATCACCCACATCACGAGTTAAAATATTCAACTTTGAAAGTATCCACTTATCAAGAGGAAGTAAATTATTTATGATTTTATTTTCTTCATCCGAATCATTAGCTATGTCCTCATCGAAAATATGCATACTTATGAATCTAAATGCATTCCAAAATTTCCTTAAAAACTTGTAACCATGTTTTATGTCTTTCCAATCAAAAGGAACATCTGAACCTGGTGTACTATTAGCTGCCCAAGTTCTAAGTGCATCTGCACCATACTCATTTACAACGTCATCTGGAGCTATTACATTTCCTTTGGATTTACTCATTTTAAATCCATCTTCACCAAAAACCATTCCATTTATAATGATTTCATCAAATGGTTTTTCTTTTTCTAAAGCTATTGTTCTAAGAATTGTATAAAAAGCCCAAGTTCTTATGATATCATGTCCTTGAGGGCGTAAATTAGCTGGGAAATTATTAGAAAAAGTTGGATTTGGCCATCCAGCTATAGCTAATGGTGAAATTGAACTATCCATCCATGTATCTAATACATCTTCTTCTCCAGTAAAATCAGTACATCCACATTCGCAAGAATTTATAGAAGGTGATTTTTGGGTTGGATCAACTGGTAATTCTTCAATTTTTGGTAAATGAATTTTTCCACAATCATTACAGAACCAAACTGGAATTGGGGTTGCAAAAATCCTTTGTCTTGAAATACACCAATCCCATTCCATAGAATCAGCCCAATTTAATAATCTACTCTCCATATGTTGTGGAACCCAATTCATAGAATTAGTAGCTACTTTTACCTCATCAATTAATTTATTTACTGCAACAAACCATTGTTTTTTAACTAAAATCTCAATTGGTGTTTTACATCTCCAACATTGCCCAACATTTTGATCTACTTTTTCTTGTTTAGTGATATATCCTTGACTTTTTAAATCAGCTATTGTAGCTTCCTTACATTCAGCTAATGTCATTCCAACATACTTTCCAGCTGCTTTAGTCATGACTGCCTTCTCATCAATAGCTTCAATAATATCTAAATCATATTTATTTACCCATGATACATCAGTTTTATCACCAAAAGTACATATCATAACTGCACCTGTACCAAATTCGGGATCAACCTCTTCATCAGCTATTATTTCAACATTTTGACCTGAAATAGGAACTGTTAGTTGTTCACCAAGTAAATGTTTGTATCTTTCATCTTCTGGATGGATTACAACTGCAACACACGCAGACATGAGTTCAGGCCGTGTAGTAGCTATTAAAACACCATCATCAGATTTATTAGCTATTGAAACATCATCATCAGATTTTGAATTAGATTTATCATCAATCGAATCTGCACTTGGAAATTTAACATAGTTTAAAAAGGTTTCATTACTACTGTACTCAACTTCTGCAAAGGCAATAGCTGTTTCACATCTTGGACACCAGTTTACAGGATGGATTCCTTGATAAATAAGATCATTATCATACATTCGCAGGAAAGATTCTTGTGTCTTTTTCATATACTCTGGAGTCATGGTAATGTATTCCCTACTCCAATCTTGAGAAAATCCCAGAGACTGCATTTGGCTCTTCATTAAAGCTATATTTTGTTTTGTTAANTCAACACACATCTGTCTAAATTCTTCTCTTGNAACATCATTCTTTTTAATATTATGTGTTTCTTCAACTTTAACCTCNGTTGGAAGCCCATGACAATCCCATCCTTGAGGGAAAAAAACATCNAATCCTTTTAAACGTTTATATCGTGCGATTATATCAATGTATGCCCAATTCAACACATGACCTAAGTGAAGTAATCCTGTTGGGTAAGCTGGAGGAGTATCAATAATATACCTTGGTTTTGTCCCATCCTCCATGAATTTATAAATTTGATCCTTAGTCCATTGTTTTTGCCATTGTTGTTCAGTTTTATGATCATATTCTTTAGGAATGTTTTGATGTTTCATTTTATGCTCCGATTTTTTGATAATATTTGGTAAAATTCATTTTAATATAAAAAAAATCATAAATTAATTTAAATCTTTACTAAATAATATAAATATCCATATTTTATAAAAAAAATCATTTCATAAACTATAAAAAATTCAATAAAAATTTTTTAAATCTATCAATAATAAATTTTTCTTAAATAATAATTTTATTGATTTTAAATATATAAATAATATTTTTTACTTTATTTAATTATATTAAC
>WRNS01000217.1 GCA_009776495.1 Methanobrevibacter sp.
AATCTGGAAAATCTGAGGAAAAACAGAATAAAAGGTGAAATTATGGCACAAGATGAAAAATGGGGAATAGCTAATATTTACTCATCATTCAATAATACTATAATCACTGTTACTGACATTACTGGTGCAGAAACTATATGCCAGTGGTCTGGTGGAAAAGTTGTTCGTGCAGATAGGCAAGAGGCATCTCCTTTTGCAGCTATGGAAGCAGCTACACGTGCAGCTGACGATGCTAAAGAAAAAGGATATGTTGGCTTACATATTAAAGTAAGGGCACCTGGTGGAAATGGTCCAAGAAGTCCAGGTCCTGGTGCTCAAGCTACTATTCGTGCATTAGCTAGGGCTGGAATAAAAATAGGAAAAATTGAAGATATAACCCCTATTCCTCATGATGGTACTGGAAGACCTGGAGGTAAAAGGGGAAGAAGGGTCTAAAATGGAGATTGAACTTAAGGAAAAAAATGAAAATGAGATTGTTTTCATTATTCGCGATGCAGAAGTACCTTTTGTTAATGCTATTCGCAGAATAGCTATGATGGAGATTCCTAAAATAGCCATTGAAGATGTAAATATTGTTAAAAATGATTCAGCTATGTTTGATGAGGTTTTAGCTCACAGATTAGGATTAACTCCTTTATTTTCTGATGCAGAAGCTATTGAGGGTTTAGTGTTTAGTGAAGATTGTGAGTGTGAAGATTATTGTCCAAAATGTAGTGTATCGTTTACCTTAAATAAGACTGGTCCTGGAGTTGTTTATTCAAAGGATTTGTCTTCTACTGATTCAAAAATAAAATCTGTTTATGACACCATACCTCTTTTGAAACTAAAGGATGATGAAGATGTTGAGTTAGAAGCAGTAGCTAAGTTAGGATTTGGTAAAGATCATGCTAAATGGATTCCTACTACAGTTTGTTCCTATAAACAATATCCTAAAATAACTTTTAACGATGAGTTGGAAGTTGATTATGGATGTGCAGAAGCTTGTCCAAGAGGGATATTAAAAGCAGATAAACGTTCTAAAAAGATTAAAGTTAATAATATTGAAAATTGTTCAATGTGTAAAAGCTGTGTTAGGGCGTCTGAAAACAAATATGTTGATGTAGGGTATGAAAAAAACAATTTTATATTTAGATTGGAAACTGATGGTTCAATGACTCCTGAAGAGGTTTTACTAAAAGCGTGTGATGTATTAAGTGAAAAAACAGAAAAATTTATCAGTTTTTGTAAAGGAGGAAGGACTTAATGGCTAAAAAAATTATCAAAACAGATCCTAACCTTGTAGAACTTATTAAAAATCTTAAAGAAAAATCTTACAATGAAGAAGTAGCTATTTGGAAGGATGTAGCTAAAAGAATCCAAAGGGCAACACGAAGAAGAGCTGAAGTTAATTTATCTAAGATAAACAGAGTTTCAAATGACGGTGAAACTGTTTTAATTCCAGGTAAAGTGTTGGCTGATGGAGATTTAGATCATAAAGTTAATGTTGCAGCATTAAATTTTTCTAATATAGCTCAAGAAAAAATTGAGAAATCTGGTGGAGAGTGTATTTCTATCAGTAACATTCTTGAAAAAAACCCTAAAGGTACAAATATAAGAATATTAGAATAAATTTAAACATTCAAAGGTGGATTACAAGGTGTTATCATGATTATTGATGGTGAAGGACATATTTTAGGAAGACTTGCTAGTGTTATTTCTAAAAAACTCCTTGAAGGAGAAGAAATAGTTGTTATTAATGCTGATAAAATAATAATAACTGGTTCTAAAGAATGGGCTTATGCCAAATATAAACAAAGAATTGACAGAGCAAGTATTTCAAATCCTCGTGATTTAGGGCCGAAATACCCTAGAAAACCTGATGATATTTTCAGAAGGACAGTAAGGGGAATGTTACCTTATAAAAAATCTAAAGGTAGATCAGCTTTTAAGGGATTAAAAGCTTATATTGGCATTCCAAAGGAATTTAATGGGGTGGAATCANTTACAATACCTCAAGCCGAGTCTAGAAATATCAAAAAAGGAATTGANCTAGGNAAGATTTCAAAACTTTTAGGAGCTAAATTCTAGGGTTTTTTTTATTTAAATTTTATTTAAGGTGTGTTATAATGAAAAAAGTTATTCATACAAGNGGTAAGCGAAAAACAGCTATTGCTAGAGGAACTATTCAAGAAGGAAAAGGGAGAATTAGAGTTAATAAGTATCCAATAGAACTTTACTCTCCTGAGCTTGCTAAGTTAAAATTATCAGAACCATTAACTTTAGCTGGAGATATTACAGATACTGTTGATATTAATGTTAAAGTCAAAGGTGGAGGAGTTATGGGCCAAGCCGAAGCTGCCCGTATGGTAATAGCTAAAGGCTTAGTTCAATGGACTAATGACATGGATCTTAAGGAAAAATTCATCCAATATGACAGAACAATGTTGGTTGGAGATCCAAGACGTTCAGAACCTAAAAAATACGGTGGTAAAGGAGCTAGAGCTCGTAAACAGAAAAGTTATAGGTAATTTGATAACTTTTTATAATTATATTTTTTATTAAGATATTAATATTAGTATTAACAATATTATTATTAATACTAATAATAGTAATTATAATAATTATAGTATAATTGAAAATATTCATTGATAATTTAAGGAAAATAACTTAGGAAATGATGATTAAATATGATTCCTGTACGTTGTATAAGCTGTGGAAAACCAATCTCTGCATTTTTCGATGAATATCAAGCTAGAATAGCTGAAGAAGAAGATCCAAAGGTTGTTTTAGATGATATTGGAATTAAAAGATATTGTTGCAGAAGAATGCTAATTTCCCATGTTGAAACATGGGAATAACTATATAATCAGTTGTAAATAGTTAGAAATTTAATCGGTATTAAATAATTCATTTATATTTTTTTTTGTGAATAATTTTGCTGATTGAATAAAATAAGGGATTCACATGAGTAGTAAAAAATTAACAAGATTTGAAAAAGCTAGAATTCTTGGTGCAAGAGCTCTCCAATTATCTATGGGTGCTAAACCTTTAGTAAAAGTTTCAGAATCTATTGATCCAATTGATATAGCTACATTAGAACTTGAAAAGAAAGTATTACCTTTAGATGTTAGAAATAGAGAAAAATAACGGTTATCATATCATTTTAATTATTAAACTAGTTTAGAAGATTATATAATTATTTATAATTTAAGTAAAAATAATTATTTTAATTATAAAATTTATTTTAATAAAAATATTTATTTAAATTAATAATTATTTTA
>WRNS01000218.1 GCA_009776495.1 Methanobrevibacter sp.
AGTTAATATCCTTTTTTTAATTTTTTATAAGTTTTTTAGAATTATTTTTATAATTTTTTTATATTTTTTTAATATTATTTTTTATTTTTTTTAGTAAATATTATTTTTTTAATTTTTAAATAAGTTTTTTAAATATTTTAGTTTTATCAAATCTTAGTATATTATATTATTAATTTTCAATTGATTATTTTTATAAATTATAAATACTCATGATTTATTTTAATAAACTATAAATACTCATGATTTATTTCAATAAATTATAAATACTTTTGATTTAAGATAATATTATTGTATTATAAAGGTGTTGTTAGATGAGTGCTCCTGAAATTGTGAAAGAATTAGTAGCTAAATTTGAAAAAAACATTAAAGCTTATAAATCAAGTAGCTACAATGAAGAACAAGTAAAACAAGAATTTATAAATCCTTTTTTTGAATCTCTTGGATGGGATGTAAGTAATAAATCTGGAGCAGCTCCTCAATATCGTGATGTTATTTTTGAAGACTCAATAAAAGTTGGTAAAGGAACTAAAGCTCCTGATTACTGTTTTACATTAGCTGGAAGAAANATGTTTTTTCTTGAAGCTAAAAAACCATCTGTAAACATTAGAGAGGATAAATCCCCAGCATACCAAGTTCGAAGATATGCNTGGAGTGCAAANTTATCACTATCCATCTTAACAGACTTTGAAGAATTAGCTATTTATGAATCTAAAACAAGACCCTTAGAAANNGAAAGTGCAAGTACAGGAAGAATAGCTCTTTATANAATTTTAAGGATTACATAGAAAAATGGGATGAAATAGCTAATGTTTTCTCAAAAGAAGCAGTTTTAACAGGTAGCTTTGATAAGTTTATAGATGAAAACACTGGAAAAAAAGGAACATCAGAAGTTGACAGTGAATTTTTAAAGGAAATAGAAGAATGGAGACTAATATTAGCTCGAAACATTGCAATTAGGAATTCCCAAATCACGGTTGAAGAGCTGAACTATGCTGTTCAACAAACTATTGATAGAATAATATTCTTGCGAATGGCAGAAGATAGAGGAATAGAACCATATGAACAGCTATTGAACTTGTTAGATAATGNTGACATTTATAAATCNTTTGCNAAGCTATGTAAAAAGTCAGATGATAAATACAATGCAGGTTTATTTCATTTTAAAGAAGAAGAAAACATTAGTCTAGCTCCTGATGAGTTAACCTTGGACTTAGCTATTGACGATGGTGTATTTAAGACTATTATCAAAAACCTTTACTATCCAAAGAGCCCTTATGAATTCTCAGTTATCTCACCAGAGATATTGGGAAATGTCTATGAACAATTTATAGGAAAAGTCATACGACTCACCAAAGGCCATCAAGCTAAAGTAGAAGAAAAACCAGAGGTCAAAAAGGCTGGTGGGGTTTTCTACACTCCACAGTACATAGTTGACTATATAGTAAAAAACACGGTTGGAAAGCTACTTGAAGGTAAAACCCCTAACCAAGTAGCTAATCTTCGGATTGTAGACCCTGCCTGTGGATCAGGTTCATTTTTACTTGGAGCATATAGCTACCTTCTAAATTGGCACAGAGATTATTATTCCACTTTAGATAAACCACCAAAAAACACAATATATGAGGGAAAAAACAACGAAATCCACCTAACCATTCAAAAGAAAAAAGAAATACTACTTAACAATATTTATGGTGTAGATATTGACACACAAGCTGTTGAAGTAACTAAACTTAGCTTACTATTAAAGGTCTTAGAGGATGAAAATAAGGACGCCTTAGAACAGCAACAAAAGCTATTTCAAGAAAGAGTTCTGCCATTTTTAGGAGACAACATCAGATGCGGAAACTCACTAATAGCTACTGACATTATGGGTGATGAAAACATAAGCCATGAGGAAATAGCTAATATTAATCCATTCAACTGGGAAGAAGAATTTCCAGCTATTTTCGAGAATGGCGGATTTGATGTAGCTATAGGCAATCCTCCTTATGTAAGACAAGAAAGAATTAAAGAACTAAAACCATATTTAAAAGACCATTATGAAACTTACACAGGAGTAGCTGATTTATATGTTTATTTCTTTGAAAAAGGACTAAATATATTAAAAGAAAAAGGATATTTATCTTATATTTGTTCTAATAAATTTACAAGAGCTAATTATGGAAAAAAATTAAGAAATTTTATTTTAAATAATTCTATTATTAATTTTAATGATTATGCAGGAGATAAAATATTTAAAGGAGCTACAGTAGACCCTTGTGTAATTGTGATTAAAAGAGAAAAGAATGAAAAAAACTTTATTTTAGTTTCCGATGACTTTGAAGTTGATCAAGATAGATTTAATGATAGTAGCTGGTCATTTGTACCACCTAAAGTTCTAGATTTAAAAGAAAAAATAATAAATCAAGGAATAAAATTAAAAAATATTGAAGATATTGTTATTAATAATGGAATAAAAACAGGATATAATCAAGCATTTATTATTAATGAAAATACTAAAAATTCTTTAATTGATAAAAATAATAAAAATGAAGATTTAATAAAAAAAATATTGCGTGGAAGAGATATAAACAAGTGGTATGTTAATTTTAATAATATTTACATAATATTAACTAAAATAGGCACTGAAATCGAAAATTATGCTATTATTAAAGAACATTTGGATCAATTCAAAGATTCTCTTAAAAAAAGAAGAGATCAAGGAAATCATTATTGGGAATTGAGACCATGTAGCTATTATGAAGATTTTGAAAGACCGAAGATTATTTGGGCAGAAATAACCCAAGAACCTTACTTCTATTATGATGAAGAAGGATATTACATGAATAATAAATGTTTTATGATAACTTCTGAGAAAACAAATCTTAAGTTCTTAAATTCATTATTATTATCTAATTTGTTTAAATTTTTGTTTAAACAAATGGGAAACAAATTAGGAGATTCAGGATATGAATTACGTAAAATAATTATGAATGAACTTCCAATAGTAATTCCTCCTATTGAAATTCTGAATATTTTCCAAAATTTAGCGGATAAAATGATTCAATTAAATAAAGACTTAGCTAATGCTAAAACTCCTCATGAAAAAAAGCTATTAGAAAAACACATTGAAGCTATCGATGAGAAAATAGATAAAATGGTTTATGAATTATATGGATTAACTGAAGAAGAAATAGCTATTGTTGAGGAAAGTTTGGATGATTAAGTTTTTTTTTTTTTTTTTTTTT
>WRNS01000219.1 GCA_009776495.1 Methanobrevibacter sp.
TGTTTCAATTCCTTCATCTTTCAAAGCTAAACTTGAATGAACACAACAATAATCAAATTCAATTCCTTGACCAATTCTAATTGGTCCTGCACCTAAAATTATAATTTTACGATTTTTAGAAACATTAAGTTCATCTCCATCATCAAAGCTACTATAATAATAAGGTGTTCGAGCTTCAAATTCACCAGCACATGTATCCACCATCTTATAAGAAGGAAAAATGTTAATTTCATCCAGCAAATCTTGAATTTCTTTTTCAGATAATTCAATTAATTCAGCTATTGATTTATTGGAAAATCCCATTTTTTTTGCATTTTTAAGTAAAGATAATAATTGATCTTTATTATTTAAAGAAACTCCACCTAATTTTTCTTCAAAGTCAACGATGTTCTTTATTTTATTTAAAAAGAAAGTATCTATATTGGTTATACTGTGAAGTTTAATAACAGACATTCCCATTTTTAATGCACTGTATAAGTGAAATAGTCTTTCATCATTTGGATTCTTTAAATCATCTGTATTAAAATCAACCTCTTCAAAACCATCTCGCCCAATATCTAAGCTGCGGATAGCTTTATGTAATGCCTCTTCAATTGTTCTTCCAATAGACATTACTTCTCCAGTGGACTTCATTTGAACTCCAATTTTCTTATTTATTCCTTTAAATTTATCAAAAGGCCATCTTGGAATTTTAACAACCACATAATCAATAGTAGGCTCAAAAGACGCAGGAGTTTCTTTTGTAATATCGTTTTGAATCTCATCAAGAGTCATTCCAATAGCTATTTTAGCAGATATTTTTGCTATAGGGTAGCCTGTAGCTTTTGATGCTAAAGCACTACTTCTACTTACTCTTGGATTAACTTCAATAACCATATATTCCTTTGTTTCCGGATTAACAGCAAATTGTACATTGCATCCTCCTTCAATTTCAAGAGCTCTAATGATTTTAATAGAGGCATTTCTTAAAACAGAAGCCATATTATCATTTAAACCTTGTGCAGGAGCTACAACAATACTTTCTCCTGTATGAATTCCCATAGGATCTATATTTTCAATACTGCAAACAATCACACAAGTATCATTCTTATCTCTAATAACCTCATATTCAAATTCTTGCCAACCAAGAACCGATTCATCGATTAAAACTTGATTAATAAAGCTCATTTCTAATCCATGCGCAACTACTTCCAGTAATTCTTCTTTATTGTGAGCTATTCCTCCTCCAGTGCCCCCAAGTGTGAAAGCAGGGCGAACGATTACAGGATATCCAATATCTTCAACAGCTTCCAAGGCCTCTTCTATTGATTCAACGGCTTTACATTTGGGAATAGGTTCATTTAACCTATTCATAAAGCTTCCAAACAAATCCCTATCTTCTACATCTTTAATTGTTTGAATTGAAGATCCAATTACTTTAACCCCTTCAAGAGCCCCAATTTCCTCAAGACCAGTAGCTATATTCAATCCAGTTTGTCCTCCCATTGTAGGAAGAATTGCATCAACTTTTTCTTTTTTAATTATCTTAGCTACAATTTCTGGAGTTAAAGGTTCAACATAAACTTTATCAGCCATATCCATATCTGTTTGTATGGTGGCAGGATTACTATTAATTAAGACAGTTTTAATTCCTTCTTCTTGAAGTGATTTACAAGCTTGAGATCCAGAATAGTCAAATTCAGCAGCTTGACCTATTTGAATAGGCCCAGACCCAATTATTAGTATTTTCTTAATATCCTTATCAATTGGCATCAATAATCCTCATTAAATTAATAAATAATTATTTTATAATTAAAATTTAAATTAAAATTTATTTTAAAATTTTTTCTTCTTTTTAATAATTTATCATCATCTGTTTAAATTCATCAAAGACAAAGTTTGTATCACTTGGTCCAGGTCCTGATTCAGGATGGTACTGAACACAATACAAAGATAACTCTTCATGTGAAAAACCTTCAAGAGTATTATCATTGAGATTAATTTGAGTTAAATTTAACGGAGTGTCAATTAAAGATTCTTTGTCAATAGCAAATCCATGATTTTGAGAAGTTATATACACTTTTCCCGAATTTAAGTCTTTTACTGGTTGATTAACGCCTCTATGACCAAATTTCATTTTATAAATCTTTGCTCCAAAGGATTTAGCTATTATCTGTTGACCTAAAGATATCCCAAATATAGGAAGTTGATTAGAAATTTTCCCCACAGTTTCAATAGTTTCTGTTACTCTAGTGGGATTTCCAGCTCCAGAAGAAACCATCATTCCATTAACATCATAATCTAAGATTGTTTTATAATCAGTTCCATATGGGAAAAGAACCACACCTACATCTCTTTTTAAAAAATCATTGATTGTATTTTTTTTTACTCCACAATCTAGAATAGCTACTTTTTGTTTAAAATCTTCACCAAAAACAACAACTTCCTTTGTAGAAACTTGAGGAACTAAATCCATATCTATAATATTTAACTGGTTCTTAGCTAAAGCAATGAGTTCACTATCATCTATCTCTTCTGTAGCTATTGCGCACTTCATAGCTCCTTTATCTCGAATTTTAATGGTTAAATCTCTAGTGTCTATTCCACTGATACCTGGAATTTTAAATTCTTTCAAAAAGTCATTTAAAGTCTTTTGTGAAGAAAACATTGAAGGATTTTTGCATTCTTCTCTTACAATTAATCCTTCAGCTTGTATCTTTCCAGACTGATAGGAATTTTCATCCACTCCGTAATTTCCTTGAAGTGGATAAGTTGGCATTAAAATTTGACCCTTAAATGAAGGGTCTGTTAAAACTTCAACATAACCAGTCATTCCAGTAAAAAAAACAATTTCGCCTGTAGCTGTTGTTTCATGACCAAAACCTTTCCCTACAATTATAGTTCCATCTTCCAAAGCTATTTTGGCTTCTTTTTCCATTAAATCACCAAATTCCAAAAATATTCATAGAATATCAATATGTTTTAATTATTTTTTTAAAAATTTTATTAAATAATAACTGTTCTTATCTCTTTAATTTTAGTATAGTCCAATTAAACAGCAAATTATTAGCTATACAAATAATTTCAAATAAAAATACAGATTTTTTGATTTTTCATAAAATAATTATTGTAAAATCATCAAGAATAAATTTGTAATTAATATAAATACAAATTATTTATTGTTTATAATTTAATTATTACAAAATCATCAAGAATAAATTTGTAATTAATA
>WRNS01000220.1 GCA_009776495.1 Methanobrevibacter sp.
ATTTCATACAAAACCCAAGATCCAGTTTCAACAGCTAATCTTCCAAGTTCAATGGTTTGTGATGGATCATATCCCCAACCAGTAGTACATGGCTGATTTAAGTGTATATATGAAGCGCCTTTTGTTTCAGCTGCTTTTTTTACCTTTTTCATAAAGTCTTCAGGATATGAAATTGAGGCAGTAGCTACATAAGGAACTCCATGAGCAGCTATTATAAGAGGCATATTCTTTTTTGGTTTATCTTCACCAAAACTCTCTTTTCCATTAGGTGAAGTTGTTGTAGATGCACCATATGGTGTAGAACCACTTCTTTGAACACCAGTGTTCATATATGCTTCATTATCATAACAAATATAAATTAAATTGTGATCTCTTTCCATAGCTCCGGATAATGATTGCATACCAATATCTGCAGTACCTCCATCACCAACAAAAGCTACAACATTCACATCACTTTTTCCTTGAGTTTTCAAAGCTCTTTCAACACCAGATGCTACTGCACCGGCATTTTCAAAAGCTACATGTATCCAAGGTACTTCCCAAGCAGTCTCAGGGAAAGGTGTTGTAATAACTTCTAAACAACCAGTAGCTGAAACAGCTACAGTATTTCGTCCTAATGCTTTTAAAGCAAGTCTAACTCCAATTGTAGCTCCACATCCAGCACAACCTCTGTGTCCTGGGGCTAAAAGTTCTTCTTCAGGTATCTCCATTTTATTCCTCCTTTGTTTTTAAGTTATTACCATTTGACTAATAATTTTCATTTTTTTTATCTCGTTTATTTTTCAACCAATTCAAAAATGTTATTATTGGATTTTTATTTTTAAACCAACCCAATTAATGTCTTTAACTGGATTTTTAGTTTTTTGAACTATCTCATCAATATGATCAGGAGTGATATCTCTTCCACCAAGACCAATAATAAAATTATATGCTTCAGCATCAGTTTTAGCTTTTATATCATTATAAAGAGCTCCACCTACTCCGAAAGAAATATTTTTATCAAGAACAGCAATTTTTTCGGCATTAGCTATTGCTTTTTTAATATCATCTACTGGGAAAGGTCTATGTACTCGTACTTTAAGAAGCCCTACTTTTTCACCACGTTTTCTCAAATCATCAACACAATCTCGCAAGGTACTGCAAATTGATCCCATAGCTACGATGATTATGTTTGCATCCCCACATCTGTATTCTTCAACTAATCCATATTTTCTTCCAAAAATTTCTTCAAATTCATTGTTAACTTCTTCAATAACGTTTAGTGAATTTTTCATAGCTGTTTCAACTTGATGGCGAGCTTCCATATAATAATTTGGATCGGTAAATGTTCCAAGTGACATTGGATTTGTAGTATCTAAAAATGCGTGCTTTGGTGCATATTTTGGTAAAAATCTGTCCACTTCTTCTTGGGATGGAATATCTACAGGTTCTACTGTATGGGTTAATATAAAACCATCTAAACAAACCATGGTTGGTAAAAGAACCTTTGGATTTTCAGATATTTTATATGCAGTAAGTATGGAGTCTAAAGCTTCTTGTCCATCTTCAGCATAGATTTGTATCCAACCAGAATCTCTTTGACATATTGAATCTTGTTGGTCGTTCCAAATACTTAGTGGAGCAGAAATTGATCTGTTTGCATTAGCCATCACAATAGGTGCTCGCATTCCAGCTGTTGCAAAGATTATTTCATGCATAAGCATTAAACCCTGTGATGATGTAGCTGTGAAGACTCTAACTCCTGTTCCTGAAGCTCCAAGAGCTGCACTTAATGCACTGTGTTCAGACTCAACTCTTATATATTCTCCTTCAATTTCTCCATTTGCCACAAACTCTGCAAGTTTTTCTGATATTGATGTTTGTGGGGTAATAGGATAAACAGGAATAACTTGTGGTTTAGCTAATTTGACAGCTTCAGCTACTGCACTATTAGTTGTCATAACTTTTTTTGTCATTAATAATTCTCCTAAGTTTTTATTAAGCCTTAATAAATGATAATCGTATAATTGATTAATTAATTAATGTAACCAAATTAAATAGCTATTCTCTTACCATTTTAATAGCTTGAACTGAACATTCTACTTCACAAATGCCACAGCCTTTACAATAATCATAATCTATATCATGATCTTTATTTATACATCCTTCAGGACAGAATAAAATGCAATTATCGCAATCAACACATTTTTCTTTATCAAGAATCGGTTTAAATGTTCTCCAACTACCTGTTTTATTATTACGAGTGCTTCCAGGATTGGGTACTGCTCCTCCAATAGAATCCATCTCATCACCTTATTTTTTTAAATAATAATCCTTAATTATTTTAAAATATTTTCCATGATAATTTAAGTATTACTTGATTATTCGAATTAAATTTGTTCATAAGCTATTGTAGCTGCTGTTGAGTTTTTTTCTCCAATTTTTCCAGGGAAAGTTTCTTTAATTACTTTAAGAATAGAATCAAGGCTTACTTCACCGCTTTTTTTAGAAAACGAACCAAGCATAACTGTGTTAACAATAGGAACTCCAAGATTTTCTAGAGCTATACCTGTTGCATCTATAGCATAGAATTCCTTCTTATCTGTGTTCGTTTCTTTGTTTGTATTTATTATAACCTTACCAGTTTCTTTTATTCCAGAAAATACATCTACAACTTCTAATAATCCATCATCAAGAACTACCACATAATCCGGACTTTGAACTTGGTACCTAGCTTTAATAGGTTTATCATCAATTCTTGTAAATGCCATAACAGGGGCACCTCTTCTTTCTACTCCAAAGAATGGGAATGCTTGGGAATATTTTCCATCTTCAAACGCAGCTTTTGCTAAAATCTCTGCTGCAGTAACGGCACCTTGCCCTCCACGGCCATGAAAACGAATTTCAATCATTCAAATTTCCTCCATTTATCATGTATAATCATTATAAATTATAATATATATAAACTTTTATTAGTCTAGAAATTCATAATAAAATCAGCTTTTTATCTTTTAAACTAGCTATTATTTATTTAAACTAGCTATTTTTGATAAAAATTTTATTAAATAATTTAATATCAATATTATGATTACTATTTTAAAAATAAATTATTTATTTTTTTTATATTATTTAAAAAAAATATATTAGCCATTATAATTTGATATAAAAATTATATTAATTATAAATATTTTAAATAATTATTAATATTTTAAATAA
>WRNS01000221.1 GCA_009776495.1 Methanobrevibacter sp.
CCCCAATATTATTGTTTTTAGATATTAAAAGGCTTTTAACTATTTTAATGAAATAATTAAAAGATACATCACCTAAAAACAATGCAAAAGAGAAAAAGTTAAGGACAACATTAAAAGCATTACTAACAACTATAAAATTAAAAACATTATTAAATAGAAAATTCAGAAAATTAAAAACATGATTAAAAAAACTGGAGTAATGTAGCTGAAAATCAATGAAAATTACATGAAATGAATCAAAAATAGCTACTGAACCTAAACTTTCTTTAAAAAACATCAGAAACAATCCATAATAACTACACAAATCATATTGAATCATGGAACTTTTACATTATTAAACAATTAGTTATTTCACTATTTAAATATATTAACATATGCATAGCAATTTTTATTTTTTCCTCTTTTTTTCTAAATAATATTGTTTAGCTTCATCATGTATTTCAGAAGTGGTTTTATCTTTCCATAAATCTCCCTGCCACTCTGTATAATCGAAATCATCTTTTTTAATAATGTCTATAAATCTTTCAGTATCAACTAAACCAAAATTTTCTTTCAAACTTTTCATAACTTCGCTTCGAAGTTCAGCTTCACTTTTCATCTTATTCTCCCCTCTCTTCAATAAAAGTAATTGGATTAACTATTTTTATTCCATCAACCCGTTTATTAAGTAATTTATAGTCTGTTGTTATAAAATATTCACATTCACTATATATTGCACAAGAAATATGTAACGCATCTTTCCTTTTAATTCCTATAGTTCTCAATTCTTCTGCTTTATTTAAGATTTCATCTAAAGGTTTACAATAAAATACTGCCTCATTTTCCCAATCTTGAATATTTTCTCGTCTATCACCATAAGGGTTCTCTTTATTCTCATAATCAAGAATATAAGACCAAACTAAATCATATGCTCCATCATAAACTTTTTTTTGAATAAATAATTTCGCCATACTCTCTAATCTTATTTTCATCTGACTCTTATCATCAAAAGGCCTATTATAACAACAAGTATCTAAATAAATTCTCATTTTATCATTTATTTATCCATCAAATATATCAAAATTGTGTAAAATATTATGATTATTATAAATAAATATGTATAATTAAATATAAATATTTAATTCATTAAGAACTGGCAAAAATTGAGCTAAGAGATTTTTAATATAAATCCACAATGAAAAAAATTAAGAAAAAAACAAGCAATATAACACAATATCACAAAAAAAATATTGAAAATAAATATAAAAAATCCAATTTCAAAGAATTAAAAGAAAAAAGATGCATCAGTTAAAAGAAATGCATCTCTTATAACTTACTGAAATAGAAAATATATCTTTCACATAAAAAGTAAAAATGTGAATGGATATATTAAAATATCATCTTTAGGGCAATGTTTTTAGCAAAACATTAAAAATTACGAAACCTTTTGAAACGTTAAAGCACCACCATACAATTCCATGTATTGTTTCCCATCCTCAGTATAAAATTTGAGAGACCTTTCACTAGTTTCCCAGTTACTCCAAATAGCATTTGAAAATACTAATACAGTATTATAATCCCTAGTATACTGATATTTTTCCACTAATTTTCCATTTTTGACAGAATAATGTCCTTTTTCTCCCCACCAATAACTGTGACTATTAAAAACTTTAATATCCGCAACATAATTATAAGTTCCATCAGCATTGAATTGATATCGTGCACTTCCATCCCAAGTAGATTCCCATGTACCGACTAGTTTCTTTTCTTGAGCATTTAAAGCTTTTGCCTTCTTCCAGTGTGCGAAATATGTAACACTTTTTTTTGGTTTAGTATTCTTAGTTATCTTAGTACCGCCAGATTTCTTAGTATACCAACCTTTAAAAGTGTAACCTGATCGTTTAGGTGATTTAGCTAATTTAGCTAATTTAGAACCTTTCTTCACACTAGTAGCTACCGTCTTTTTTGATCCAATCTTACCTCCATTCCCATTCCAAGTAACCTTATACTTTGCAACTTTGGCTTTAGATGCAATCTTAACACTGCCATCATCTGTTTTCTCTAAACTTGTTGCACTTGCAGCAAAGGATATTGCTGGAACCAACGAAACAATGAAAACAGCTGCAACCAGCATTAACAAAAATTTTTTATTTATCTTCATAATTATAACCTCTCCCTGTGGCTTATTGTGCCACTTTCTTCTCTAATTTTCCATAAAATAACAGGATTTTAAACTATTATTTCTTCTTTATGAAAAAAAATCATTTTTTAAAGAAATATTTTTTTTAATAACTATTTAAAATGAAATTAATGACCTTTTACATCATACTCCTCTCCTTTTTAATAATAATTAATATAAAATTAATGAATAATTTAAAAGAAAAGAAAATATACTTAAAAAAATCAAAAAATAGCTTCAAAAATACTTTAAAATAGCTATATAAAGAAAAAATGAAAGTTTTTAAAAAAATTAAAGAAAATATATGATTTTCTAACTTGAAAAAATAAAAAATTTTTTCAATTAAAAAACTTCTAAAAATAGTTAAAATGCAAGAACAAAAAGTCAAATATGAGTTAAAATAAATTAAACTAATTAAAATAGAATAAATAGAGAACAAAGATTTAAAAACATACTTTACATTCCCCCCCGCCCCATGACATTATTGTTTTTAAAATTAAAATATTATTAAAGACTTTAAGCAAAGAATTAAAAAATATACCCAATAAAAACAATAAAATAGAGGAAAAATTAAGGATAACATTAAAAACTTTGTCAATAGCTAAAAAATTAAAAATTTTATATTTTCGAAAATCTAGAAAATTAAAAACATGATTAAAAGAACGAGAGGTATGTAACTGAACACCCATAGGAATTACATGAAATAAATCCAAAATAGCTACTGAACCTAAGCTTTCTTTTGTAAACATAAGAAACAATCCATAATAATTACACAAACATGTTGAATCATGAAACTTTTACAATACTAAACATACAAATATATCACTATTTTCATATATAAACATTGAGAATTATTAAAAAAAAAATTCTGAAAAAAATATAAAATTTGTATCAAAAGTTTAACTTCGAAAAAGTATTCAATGTGATATATACTTTGTAATTATAATAAATAATTCATAATTATAATAAATAATTCATAATTATAATAAATAATTCATAATTATAATAAATAATTCATAATTATAATAAATAAT
>WRNS01000222.1 GCA_009776495.1 Methanobrevibacter sp.
GATTATATAAAAATAAAAATATTAAAAATAAAAATTATAAAAAAAAAATAAAAATTAATATAATAATATATAATATTTAAAAAATAATTAAAAAAAAAATTATTAAATATTAAAATATTTAAAAAAAAATATTAAAATAAAAAAAAATATAAGCATTAGAATTATTCTAATAGCTCTAATTTTTCTGGGAAATATGTGTCAACAACATATTCAAGTCCATATTTTGAAAAAGACTGCTGTTCTGCTTTTTTTCCAATTTTTAACATTTTTTTAATTTCATTTTGCCAATTCTCATCTCTATATCTCGGATCCTTAGCTAACTCTTTTAATCTTAAAACATCAATATCTTTTAAAGGATCT
Source organism: Methanobrevibacter sp. (assembly GCA_009776495.1). Taxonomy (GTDB): domain Archaea; phylum Methanobacteriota; class Methanobacteria; order Methanobacteriales; family Methanobacteriaceae; genus Methanorudis. Next base: position 361 of record WRNS01000222.1, read on the forward strand.
GTTGGAAGTTCATAGTTAACAATGTCAGAAGCTGTAACCCCTAAGAATTTAGCATTGGGAGTAGCTAAGTCATGATTAACATGAGCTAGCTTAGCACTTCCAGAAATTATAACCATAGCTATGTGAAAACCCCAAGGGTCTCCATCGTTGCAAACATAAACTGGTAGATTAAGTTCCTCATTTACTCTTTTTAAAAATCTTCTCGTAGCTCTTGCAGCTTGTCCCTTTAATCCTACAATCAATGTGTCGAACTTTTTATAAGCTTCTTCTTGAACCATTCTATGGAACATTCCCATTGTCTCAACAGCTATTACTCTCTTAACATCATGATCAACGAATTCTACTTGATCAATGGTTGGAGAAATAGTATATCCAGATTTACCTGATTTTAAAGCATTAATTTCAAGATCATCTTCTTGTAAAACAATGTTTCCATAAACTGAAGCTCCATCTTCTTCAGGTATTAAACCAAGGTCTTCACGAGTCATTCCAAGTGTTACCTCTATATCTTCACCTACAATGTTAGATTCCTGCTGGTTATCAAATCCTATTCCCCAGCCTTCACTTACATAGTACATCTCCCTGGGAGTAGCTGTTTTTTCTCTTTGAACTAAATCTTTGCAGAAATTAGAAACATAAACCATTTGTCCGATTTTTTTAATCTGTTTTACATTGCCAAGAGATCTTTTACCATATCTATCCCCTAAAACATAGTATCTTTTAGCATCATCATAAACTATATTAGAAGTACCTCGAGATGGGACTTTGAAAGTAGGAATGTTGTTTTTTATGACATCATCAATGATATCTTGACCAAGACCTTTAAGTTTATTGTATGTGATTTCCCTCTTAGTTAATTTTTTTTCTTCTTTTGTTTCAGCCATCTAATCACCTATTTCGAAATCCTCGTCAATTTTTGTTTGACCTTTGTCAATGTCCCCTTTGTCAATATCCTCATCAATATTTGTTTGACCTTTGTCAATATCCTCATCAATACCAACATCAAGTTCTTCTTCAATTTCATCTATTTTATCAGGGTCTTCACCTAATAATTCAGCCAATGATCTTCGTGTAACTTTAGCTAAAACTTCTTGATAATCTGGAGCTTGAACTTCAGCTAATGAAGCTGATTCTTTAATGATTAAAGGAACATAATCTTCAAATATTTTTGATCTCATAGCTTCTTCTTTAGCTGCTTTTTTAGCTCTTAAATATTTTTGTAATTTTCTAGCCACTTTCATGCTGGCTTGTCTAACTTCATGAATGATTTCTGGTTCTGGAGCCACACTCTGTTTTCCTGTTGAAAGATAAGGAACTTGGGTAGAAATAATATTTACAAAAATAGTTAAAGGAGTATTATCTAAATCTCGAAGCCCATAACGTCTCCAATCAATACTTTTTAAAGCTTCTGTAATTGCACAGCTACCTTGATCAAATGATAATGGAACTCTGTTTGCAAATCTCATGATTTCTGCTTTTCTTTGTTCATTAACAAGTCGACCAGAATCACCACCATAAGCAATAGCTGCTTCAATAATAAAAGCAACTCCTCCCCTGTATGTAACAGGTTTTCTTGTGGTTGCTGAGATAAACTCAGGATTTATAATTGCTTTCATTCCTTCTTCAACTTGTTTACTTCCAATCGGAATGAGACCAGAAGTAGGAGGAGCCATGAAATCCATTTTTCCAAAAGCATTAACAATTTTTTCAGCTTCATCCCATTTCATGTCTTTAGGCCGCTTATTTAAATCTATTCCAGTGATTTCTTCAATGTCAGCAATTCTTTTATTGGACATTCTTGAAAGAGAACTTGTAAGTAAACTCCTAAACCTTCTTTTATCAGTATGTTTTGCCATGAAAATCAGATCATCAGAAGTCACTCCTTTTGGATGAGGTAAAACTTCTTTTGGAAGTACAGGCACAATTTCTGCAGCACGATCAAAAACGAATTTATGTCCTGTTGGATCTTTAAAGGTAATCTTTGCATGNGGGTTTCCCATCATGGTTCTACGAATATATTCATAAGCTCCTTGTTCAGCTAATGAATATGAAACATCNTTAAACTGAAGTTCTATATGNACTCCAGTTTGCTGAGCATCATAGTCTTCTCTTTTTAAAAGTAATCCTTTATTCTTTTTAACATCCATTTTAAATTCTAATTTCNCAGCTTTCAGGTCGTCTCCTTCCTGATATGCAGAAATTACTTTTGCTGGTTCCCCAGTTGTCATTTGAGATAANAGAACACAACCACTACATCCTAAACCCTGTTGACCTCTAGATTGAATATTTCTAAACTTAGAACCTGCAAACATTGTACAATAAACTTTCATTATAAAGTCTTCAGGTATTCCTGGACCATTATCAGAGTGTTTTAACAAATAATGCTCTTTATCAATTTTTTGAAGATTTATTTTAATTTCGGGGAGAATTCCTGCTTCTTCGGCAGCGTCGAAACTGTTAGTAATTAATTCGTGGAAAACCATCGTTAAAGAACGAATTTTCCCTGAAAATCCTAACATTTGCTTATTTTTTCTAAAGAACTCTGAAGGTGTCAATTCTTCAAAATTGTCAAAGAGTTCTGATGCTTCTTGGGACAAATTTTACCTCCTATATAAAAATAAATTTAAATGATTAAATAACTATCAAACAGGATAAAAACGTTGACATTTCATATTTTATAGAGATTCAATTAATTCTGTTTTTAAAACAATTTTAAAAATTTAAATATAATTTTAAAAAAATATTTTTGTAATTAACTAATTTTATTTAAATTAATTTTTTATTTTTTTATAAAAAAATTATTTATAAAATAATTC
>WRNS01000223.1 GCA_009776495.1 Methanobrevibacter sp.
AAAAAAAAAAAAAAAAAAAATGGATTATTTAAAATATACATATAATGTTCGTTTTGGTATTATAATCAGAAATAATACATTGAAGAAAAATAATTGTTCAAAACAAAGTAATAAACAAAAAAGGAGGTGATAAAATAAAAAACCAAAACAAACACTGCAAAAAAATAATTCTATTGCCCATATTAATAATAGTAGCTTTAATAACAATTTCTTCAGTAAATGCCGTGGATTTAACATTAAACCCTACTGACAGCATAAATGACGTTGTAGCTAATATCAATGTAAATGGAAGTACAACGACGAATAACACAATAACTTTAAACATAGGAACCTACAATAAAGCAACAGATATAAACAACATCATTACTATCGATAACATAAACCTAACAATTACAGGAAATAATCCAAAAGGATCCGTGATAATCGATGCAGGAAAGTCTGGACAAATTTTCAAGATTTCCGGGAATAGCAATATAACTTTTATCAACATAGTATTTCTAAATGGAAATACAATTGGAAGTGGTGGTGCAATAGAAAGTAGAGGCGAAAAATTAACCATAATTGACTGTGATTTCAAGGAAAATACTGCAGATGGTGAAGGTGGTGCTATAAATTATAATGGAAATGGCCTCAGCGTCGATAATTCTAATTTCTATAATAACATTGCGTATAATGGTGGGGCAATTTATAATAATGCATACTCTCCAACTATCACAAAGTCTAACTTCACAGATAACACTGCTAACATGTATGGTGGTGCCATATTTCTAAGATACAGTGATTATACAACAATAAGTAGTTGTAAATTTGAAAATAATGCTGGTATCAGCCGTGAAGGTGGAGGAATATATAGTGTTGGAAATGATTATGTTAAAGTGTCTGATTCCACATTCATTAACAATTCCGCTACAAGTAGAGGTGGAGGGGGAATATATAATACTGGTGGAGATTACTTTGACATTCTCAACTGTACCTTCATTAACAATTCTGCAAAAGGTGGAAGTGCTAGTGGAGGTGCAGTATGCTTTGCTTTTCAAAATGGAGCAGGTAATCCAAAAGGAGATTATTGTAGTGTCACTGATTGTACCTTCATAAATAATTCAGCTGAAAGATATGGAGGAGCAATTATGGCTGATTACGCGCATAACTGTACTATAACTAACTCTGACTTTGTTAACAATATTGCAAATAATGGTGGTAGTGCTGTTTTAGCTGGTGCAAGTAATAATTTCAGTTTAAGTAACTCTAACTTTACTAATAATAAAGGAACTTCTGTTATATTCATTTATGGAGATGATGCTCTTATTCATGGATGTATTGTATACAACAATAGTCATGGAATAATGATAGCATATGGTTCAAATAATGAAGTTAAATACAACAGAATCTTTAATAATACTAATGGTACTGGCTATAATTTAGATGATTCTACCAATAATGGTAAGTTTGATTTTAATTGGTGGGGCGATAATAATCCAAAAGTTAATGGTATATTGAATAACTATTTTGTTATGAATGTCATTAATCTTACAGACTTGAATTCTGATGTATCAGTGACTTTTAGTTATACCTTTGGATTAAATACTAATGAATATGCCAACAGTAGCTTATTACCATTTTTTGAGACTAATGTTTATTCAAATGTTACAAGCGGTATTATAACTAGTTTTGAAGCTAGAGAAGATAAAATCTTTGATGTAGCATTAGCTACTGGTGGAAATATCCTATATAGTTTTGTAACTGATAATGAAGTAAAATCATTGGTAGGTGCAGATGTAGCTACACCAGAACCACCTAAACCAGATATTACTCCAGAACCACCAGAACCAACACCACCAGGACTCATACCAGAACCAAGACCGCCTGAATCTCCAGAATCACCAGAACCAACACCCCCTGAATCACCGGAATCACCAGAACAAAATGACCCAGATTTAACTCCAGAATCAGAAGATGACAACAAAACAAGAAATAATCCTGTAGCTAAAGCTACTATGAAATCTACTGGAATGGGAATAAGCCTAATGTTAATAGTTCTTTTAAGTGTTTTGGGAGTTTATTCAAGAAAAAAATACTAAATTTTAAAATTTTTGGGATAATTATTTTAATTATCCGTTTTTTTTTTTTATTTTATTTATTTATTATTATATTTTTATTATTATTTTATCTATTTTATTTATTTATTATCATATTTTTATTATTATTTTATTTATTTTATTTTTATGCTTAAAAACTAAACTTTTTTAAAACATTTCATAATACTATGTTTTCCAGCTCCATTCATTAGAATCAGCACCAATTTCAAAATGGTATTTAGCTATTCCAAGATCAATTTTAGTTAAAAACCCAAATAAAGCCTTTGCTTCAACAATATTCCCAGATAAAATAAATTTAAATCTTTGTTGATTCCTAGCTGTGGGAGCAAGTTGAACACATTTTAAACCATTTATAAACCACTCAGGAGAATCATCGGTGATATTAGCTAATTTTTCAATAGGTTTAGTTTTTCGAGAACTTCCATCGTTTATCCCATAACCAATAGCTATGACAATGAATAATTTTTCCCCATCAGGAATTTTCACGGAAATTTTACTTTTTTTGTATCCTGAAGCTGCCCAACATGTATTTAAACCTAATTGAGTAGCTTTTAATACAATTTTCTCCCCATAGTATCCTATTTTTTCACTTAAATCCTCAGATCTATTGCCCATAATAGCTATGTAATTTTTAACATTTTTAAAACTAGTCATTTTAGCTAAAATTCCTTCACTAAAAGCTTTCTCTTCATTTAAACATAATTGTATGTTCAATCCACTTTCTTTATTACAACTTTCAATCATTAAACGAAGATTTTCTTCTATTTCCCCTTCAATTCTTTTATGATTATATTGTCTTACAGAATGTCTTTTTTTAATTGCTTCCTTTAAATCCATGGAAAAATCTCCTTTAATCTTTAATACTAAATTATTGATTTGATAAAAAAAAGTTTTTAATTTTTAATGAAAAATTCTAATTTTATTAAATTTCTGATGATATTTTCTAATTTTATTATGTACTTATTGTTTATTAGTTTTATCAGTGTTAAAGATTGGATAAATCAAAATTTTTTATTTTTTTTATCATATATTTTTCTTTAAATTATTATTCAATGAGAATTATATATCA
>WRNS01000224.1 GCA_009776495.1 Methanobrevibacter sp.
TATTTTTGTCAATTTTCTCTGAAAATTCATCAATTACTTCATGACTCCAGCCTCTGATAGGTATTATTTTATCAATATATTTTTTTGTATTCTCTTTGAATGCAGGATAAGTATCTTCTTGGTCATTCGACATTGTATCATTTTTCCAAGTATCAATACAATAAATGACACCTCCCTTTAATCCTGCTGCCAGAAAACAACTACTTGCTCCCAAATAAGAACCAATTTCGACAACTACTGCTTTTTCTGTTTTTGCTGCTGTTTTATATAACGTAATTTTTTCCATATTTGTTAAATGTGTAAATATATCAAATATTCCATTATTTTTTAGGTTGATATACAATTTCCAGAAATATACATACCCCCCTCTTAGTGCTTTTAATAACACAGAAATTATTTTCTTAATTTTATTTTTTATTTTTTGTTTAATAGGCTTTAACTTCATAGTCATATAACAACACACCTATTAGTAATCTTATTCAACATTATATTTTCTGTATCTTGGCTTATTATCAACATCCTATTCCCAAAGCGCGTATATTCTTTTAATTATTTTTTTGCTTGCACCAATAAATCCATCATTTTTAATAGATTTTTTAAACCGCTGGTAATATGATTGTTTTAGCATATATTTTCTTTTTACCACAAGAGCATAATATTCCGCCACTTTAGATATTTCCAAATCATAATTTGAATAATACTCATCATTAATTAAAAATCTAAGAATACTTGTAACACCTTCTAAATTTTTTTTAGGATCATAACTAGAACTATTAATACTAGCATTAACTATAGAGAGAGGTTTTTCTATTCCAAGTATAGAAGATTTTTTTAAAATAGTAAGATAGTAACAAATATCTTCCGCCTTTCTTATTTTAGGATCATAAAAATAATTATTTTCGACTATATACTTTCGCTTTAACATAACCGTTGGTGTTGCTACAGGACAATTATACATAAATTTTCTTTTTACATCTCCATTATCTGTGCCGCTATTAACAACTATTTCTTCATTATTCATCCTTATAACTATTTTATGCTCATAAAAATAATTACTTTTGATTATGTGTTTTAATTCTCTTTTTACACCCCTACTATCCATGTCGCTATTAATAAGCGGCTCTTCTGTATTCATCTTTAAAATAAACGAAGTGTGAGATATTACCGAATCTGATATCAGCATTTCTGTAAGTTGAATTTCTAATTTTTCCGGTAAAAATTCATCATCTGAATCCAAAAAAGCAATATAATCTCCCTTTGAATATTTAAGCCCTTCATTTCGCGCACCTGCAGGCCCTAAATTATTTTTTAAATTAATTAAGGATATTCTCTTATTATTTTTTATAAAGTCTTCAATAGATGATATATCTTCTGTTGATTTATCGTTTATAAGTATTATTTCATAATTTTTATGAGTTTGTAATAAAACGGATTTTATCGCTCTTATTGTTTCGTTAGGTCTATTATAGAACGGAATAATAACTGTTACTAAGATATTTTTCAGATTTATTTTTTTTATTCTATCTGCTCTTATTTTTTCTATTATTTTAAGACAATGCTGTTCTGCTTCTTTGTAAGTGTAAGGAGTGAGAGTAGTTTTAAAAAAATTCCACATGTTGAAATAATAAAAATATTCAGAACCTTCCAGCCTTTCTTTATCAAATTTCGCTAAATCTTCAATCATCATAATCCATAAATCATTGTTTTCTGTAACAAATTTAGGATTTGTTTTAGATGCTTGAGTATTGTGATCTCTCGTACTAACTAATATTTCAGGAATATGTACAGGTTTATACGTTTTGAACATCTTATGCCATAACATATAATCTTGTGTACATTGTAAATTTTCATCAAATAATCCATGTTCCTTAAATGCTTTTTTTGGTATTAATAATGTAATATCATTGACAGCACCTCTTAAAAGAGCATATTCCGGTTTTTCAATTAACATTTTATGGTCATTTATGCACTTAGCAATTATTCTTGAATTCTTATCTATTAAATAATAATCAGCAAATAAAATTACTTTTTTATTTACCAAATTATGGTTAATTAAATAATTTATTTCCGTTTCTATTTTTGCAGGAAAATATAAATCATCGTGAGAGAGCCAGGAAAAGTAATCGCCTGTCATATTCTTTATTCCTAAATTTAATGCAGTTGATACTCCGCCATTTTTTTCTTTTTCAAAATATCTTATTTTATTTCCATAAGATAATGCAATTTTTCTTGTCTTTCCATTATCATTTGAACCATCATTTACGACTAAAACCTCTATGTTTTTGTATATCTGCGCCAATGCGCTATCTATTGCTTCCCGCAAATAATTAGCGCCATTATATACAGGTATAACAATTGAAACTAATGGATTAGAAGTGCTATTCATTTATATACCAGACTCTTCTTTAATAATATAATCTGTATAACTAAGAATTATCCTCAATATTTTCTCAGATACATTTGGAGCATAATAATCATTGCTATACCTAATATAAGTATTCTCATTATCAATTCCAATTTATATTAGATATTATTTTTTATGTCCTCAAATATACTTCGATATGAATTAATTGCTTTTTGCTTTAAATCGTTATAGTTAAGCCTTGTTTTAACAATTTTCCAGTTTATTTTAGCCGCATTATCTACAAGTTTATCATTTGTTAAAGCTTTAACCATTGCTTCAGCAACATTACAGGGATCTTCCGGTGAAACTAAAAATCCGTTTTCTCCATCTTTTATCCATTCATCTGTAGCCGCTGTCCAAGATTGGATAGGAAAAGAGCCCATTGCCATAGCTTCCAGAACACTTGATGGAATTCCATCACTTATGCTTAAACCAATATGAAGGCGCGCCGATCCTTGTAATTTTAACATTTCAGAATGTGAAGTATTCAGAGGAACAAGTGCAACATTAATATTTGTTTCATTTTCAAATAATTCGGCTGATATTTTTACAGAAATATCATCCGCTGAATATATTACAATTTTATAATCACTCAAATACTCTTTAATTATTTTTAAAGCATATAAAGCTACAAGCGCTCTTCCTGCCCAGCCATGATATCCTTTAACTAAAATTATTTTTCTTTTTGATGTTTTTAAATTATTCTTTTTTTCTTCAAGTAAATTATCTATACTAAACCCATTTAAAAAAAGAGGAAGTAT
>WRNS01000225.1 GCA_009776495.1 Methanobrevibacter sp.
TATTATAAATGAATTTTTTAAAACATTAAATTAATTATTTCAAAAAATATTTAAATAATATTTTTTAAGTNNTNTAATTAAAATAAGTATAAAATTTTATGATAATTTTTTAAAAGATTTGTAAATTTATAAAAAGTATGAATAATTTTATGATAATTTTTTAAAAGATTTATAAACAATTTAAGACTTTAAATTATGTTATGGAATTTAACCATACTTATGGCTATGATACTATTTTATTAGGTTTATACTATGTTAATGAAAACAGCAATCAATGCAATTCTAAAAAATATTGAGTCTGCTTCTGATTATATTGAAGAAGATGTCATCACTGAATTTATGGAAGTTTTAACAAGTTCTGAAAATGTTTTTGTTATGGGTGCTGGAAGATCTGGACTTGCAGCAAAGGCTTTTGGAATGAGATTGGTACATTTAGGTATTAGTGCTTATGTTGTAGGAGAAACTATTTCTCCAGCTATTTATGAGGATGACTGTATTTTAGCTATTTCAGGATCAGGAGAAACTAATACAATTGTTTCTGCAGTAAAAATAGCTAAAAATAGAGGTTCAAAAGCTTTATCTTTAACATCATATCCAGAATCATCGCTTGGAAAAATATCTGATGTGGTAATGCTTGTTCAAGGAAGAACAAAAATTGATGTGGATGATGAAGATTATATTAAAAGACAAATTGAGGGTAATTATGCATCTCTCACTCCTCTCGGAACAGCTTTTGAGTTAACTTCTCTTATTTTCCTCGATGGACTTATTAGTGAGCTAATGTATAAAATGGGAAAAACTGAGTATGATTTAAAATATAGACACACTGTTTTTGAATAAAGTTATTAGTGGAAATTTAACTAAGTTTCTTTAATATTTTTTCCCCTTTTTCCTTTCTCTATCTGTTTTTTTATTTTTATTTTTATTATTTTTATTATTATTTTTATTATTTTTATTATTATTTTTATTATTATTTTTATTTTTATTATTATAATGATTATTTTTATAATTTAGTATATAATATTCATCATCATCATCATCATCATTGTTCTTTAATCATGAATCTGATTTTTAAATTATGATTCTTTCTGGATTGTTGTATATATTGAATCTATTTCCTCTTATAAATCCAACCATTGTAATATTTGCTTTTTTAGCTACTGTGTAACCTGAAAAACTTGGAGCTGCATTTGAAGCAAGTATAGGGATTCCAACCCTAGCTACTTTTATTAACATATCTGCAGGCATTCTTCCACTGTAAATGATGTAAGATTGGGCGAAATCAAATTTTTCTAAAGCACCAGCTCCAATAACTTTGTCAACAGCTACATGACGACTAACATCTTCTTTAACTATAAACTTGTTCGGAGTAACGATTGCCGCTACATGTGTTCCTCCTGTTTCCTGCCAAATAAAAGCATTTTTTCTTAGTTTTTCCATATTATTTATTAACTCATCTTTATCAATAGCTAAGTCTGAGTCAATTTTATCAATTTTATCAATTTTTGACCTCCACCCTCCAGAACTATCTGAAACAAGAACTAATTCATCATTATTCTTCAATTTCTTTGAATCAATAGTTGCTTTTATGGTTAATTCATCTATTTCAATATTTGTTATATCTTGAGCATTAGCTACTAATCCTTCTCCTAATATGTACCCAATTGCAAATTCTTTTAAAGAATCTGGAAGAGTTGAAAAATTCCGATTTATATGATCATTGATTATTAGTTTAACACTTTGATCAGTTACAACTTTTTCAGAAACTTTTTCAATTTTTCCATCTCTAAACTTAACTGCATCAACTGCTTTTCTTAGTTCCATTTTCATTCCTCATTTAATTTCTAAATGTTGTACCTTTCAAAAGTTATTGTTTATTTTCTACTTTTTATCATAGTTTATTGTTTATTCCCTACTTTTTTTATAGTTCATTGTTATTTCCAATTTTTTTATCATATATTATTGTTTATTTTTTATTTTATCTAATTAATTATTAATTTTATATTTTCATTTATAATATTGTCATGAAATTAAATGGAAATATATTAATCAGTGGAAATATATTAGATATATACTTAGTATTTAAGAAAATATTTGTTTATATTGACTTGAAGCTTGAAATCTTTAAAAGATTAAAATTATTGTTTTTATAGCTGATTAATAAGTGAGTGTTGTTTTATCCTCGATTAAATTATTTTTCATGTAGTTATAAGGATTAGAAAAAATAAATAATATATTATACTTATAATTTTTGATAGCTTTGATTTAATCCATGATAAATTTGTTCATAATCTAAAATATAATTAGCTACTTATCATTATTTTCAATTTATAAAGGTCTTTTTAAAAAGTTTTCTTATCAATATTTGGAAGTGTTATAATTAGAATAATTTCTGTTGTAGGTAAAAAGAATAGTGGAAAAACTTCATTAACTGTTAAAATCATTAAAGAACTTAAAAAAAGGGATTTTAAAGTATCTACTATAAAACATTCTCATCATAAAATGGAAATGGATAGGGAGAATACTGATACTTGGAAACATAAGGAAGCTGGATCTGATACTGTGGTAGGAATTGGAGAGCGAACATTTTTCAGTATAGCTAAAGATTTACCCTTAGAGAGAATATTATTTATCATTAAACTAATTGAAGAACCTGACTTTGTAGTGGTTGAAGGTTTTAAAAATTATAAGTATAGTAAAATAACAACTTCTAAAGAATTAGAAGACGAATTCACTTTAAAAACTGTAGATGCTTTCAATATTGATGATAATGAAGTGAAATCTTTAGTTGATATCATAGAAAAAAATAGCTATGATATACTTGATACATTAGCTACTAATGAATGTGGCTACGTCGATGGGGAGTCTATGGGAAAAGCTATTGTTAACAATGAAATAAGTTATAATCCTGATGATGTGGAAGTTTATCTTTCTATTAATGAAAAGGTTGTAGGTTTAAATTATTTTGTAAATAATTTTATAAAGAATAGTCTTATTGGAATGCTAAAATCATTAAAAACAAAAGAGTATGGAATCAATAAAAATAATGGTTTTGAAAAAATTGAACTTATTATAAATAATAAAAATAATAAATAATATTCTTATTAAGTTCATTTAAACAGGATTTGGAAAGATTGTGATAAGAAATGAATAAACTTAA
>WRNS01000226.1 GCA_009776495.1 Methanobrevibacter sp.
TTTTATTTTGTTTAAAATATTAATAAACAGAAATTACAATAAAAATAAGATGAAAAATGTTAATTAACCATTAAAGAGGTGATCACATGAAAAAGTCAATTACTTACTTTGAAAACCCAGGAAAAGAGAACACAGAAGAATTAATTCAATTAATAAAAGAAAGACTTAAAGGATCCAACATAAAATACGTAGCTATTGCGTCTGCATCAGGAGAATCGGCTTTAAAATTGTCTAAAGAATTAGATGATGTTACTATTATAAATACTACTCATCATGCGGGATTTAGAGAAAAAAATCAATTAGATATTTCTGATGATATGAGATCTAAACTTGAAAAAGAAGGAATTATAACATTTGTAGGATCTCATGCACTAAGTGGTGTTGGTCGTGGAGTTACAAATAAATATGGTGGTTTTACACCTATAGACATAATAGCCGATACCCTTAGAATGTTTTCACATGGCATTAAAGTTAGTGTTGAAATAAGTATAATGTTAGCTGATGCTGGATTAGTTCCTGTGGATGAAGAAATATTAGCTATTGGTGGAAGAGCTAATGGTATTGATTCTGCAGCTATAATTACTCCAGCTAATATGACAAATGTTTTTGATTTGAAAATTCATGAAATTATAGCTATGCCAAGACCATAATCATAGCTATGCCGACTATTCATAGCTATGCCAGCCATAAATATAGCTATGCTGCCTATATTCATAGCTATGCCAGGCCATAAATATAGCTATAGCAAGAATTAATATTTTTGCTAAATATTTTATGAATGAAACATTATGATTTATTGCATTTTGCTTTAGAAAATAGCTATTTTTTATTGTCAATTTCTAATTTTTCAGTTAGAATAAATCATTATATTTTTTTCTAATATTAGATGAAAATGATTTAAAAAAATATTTTAAATAAAAATTCAACTGAACAAAAACTTGAAAATTATAAAAAAATCTAAATAATGATAAGCTATACTAATACAAAACATTAAATATTTTCAAATTTCAAACATGTCTATTCCAAGTAATAGTTTTCAATTTAATTTAAATTTTTTTACAGATTTAATTATTGGACTATTGAATATTTTCATAATTTATAACTTTAATTTTAATATTTGAATTTAGGTATTTGACCTAGATTTCATATGTAATAAATAGATTTATAGTGATATAATCGTTGCATTTAAATATAACTTATTACATATCATTTATCTATATATAATAATGTGGGGATAGTAAGTGAAATTTATAGATGATGCGATAAAAGAATCTGAAAAAAGGATGGAAGATGAACATCCAGATATGATATCTGCAGAACTTGATGATGATTTAAAGCCAATCATTGAAAGAAGCAGAGCAAAGATCTATGTTGTTGGTGTTGGTGGAGCTGGAAATAACACAATTACAAGACTTAATGAAATTGGAATTGACCATGTAGGTACCATAGCTACTAATACTGATGCACAAGATTTATATTATTGTCAAGCAGATGAGAAAATACTTCTCGGCGAGAAAACTTGCAAAGGACTCGGTGCTGGTGGATACCCGAGCGTTGGTGAAGAATGCGCCGAAGAAAGTGAAGATGAGATTAAAGAGAAGCTCGAAGATGCAGACATGGTGTTTATAGCTTGTGGTCTTGGAGGAGGAACTGGTACAGGTGCTGCTCCAGTAATTTCCAAGTTAGCTAAAAAAGCAGGTGCTTTGACTGTAGCTGTAGTTACTATGCCATTTTCTACCGAAGGAATTCATAGAAGGGAAAATGCAGAAAAAGGTTTAGAAAAACTTCAAGAAAATGCTGACACTGTTATTGTAATACCTAATGATAAGCTATTAGAAGTAGCTAATAATCTAACAATAACCAATGCATTTTTTGTTCTTGATGAAATTTTAGGTCGTGCTGTTAAAGGAATAACTGAGCTAATCACAAAGCCAGGTTTAGTTGCTTTGGACTTTGCAGATGTTAGGAGCATTATGCAAGGATCTGGAATGGCAATGATTGGTATGGGTGAGTCAGATTCTGGAGATAGGGCAATAGAATCAGTGCATGAAGCAATTAATAGTCCATTACTTGATTTGGATGTTTCTGATGCTAAAGGTGCATTAATTAACATATCTGGTAGTTCTGATTTAACTTTATATGAATCTGAGAAAATTGTGCAAATCATTGCTGATAAATTAGATCCAGAAGCTAACATTATTTGGGGAGTTCAAATCGATGATGCTCTTCAAAATACCATAAGAACAACAATCATTGTTTCTGGAGTAAATTCTCAATCTAGCTATATTGATGAAAGACATGAACCATTAGAAGTTCCTGAAACAGATTCAACACCAGTTAAAGATCCTTTAACCGAATTTGTAGATGGTATTTTCTAATTTATTCATTATATTATTTTATTAATATTGAGCCAAGTTAGAAAGAAGTTTGAAGATATTTTAAGCGAAAAGTATTTTAAGTTAAATAAATTTAAACTTTCCCACTATCACTACATTAAGGAACTTAAATTTTCACTCTATCTACATTTGGGAATTTAGATTTTCGCACTATCACTTCGTTATGGAATTAGATTTTCGCTTTTCACTATATTAGAGAACTTGAACTTTTTCTATCGGTTTTTGAACATTATAACCTGAATCCCTGATTTTGCCATATTTTGACATAATTAGGGTTCAAAATATTTAATAAAAATATTAGGGTTCAAAATATTTAATAAAAATAATTAAAATATTTTTTTTTTTTTTTTTTAGAAATAATTATTATTAAAGCAAAAGTTTATAAATTGAAAGTCATAATATTTATAATACTAATGTAAATTTATTTTTGAATGAAATTTTCGATTTTGTTTTTTTTATGTAGGGATTTTCAATGAATGTTAAAGAATCTATGAATCGTTTTTTTAAACAATGTAAAAGAGTTATTAGAGTATCTAAAAAGCCTGATAGAGAAGAATATTTCAATTTTTCTAAAGTAACTGCTTTAGGAATTGCTATAATCGGTGCAATAGGATTTGTTATTGTTTTGATTTCTCAATTAGTAGGTATTTAAATTATAATCTATTTTTTTATATAATTTATTTTAACTATTTTTAATTTAATTTAATAATTTTTAATTTATTTTAATTATCTTTAATTTAATTATCTTTAATTTAATT
>WRNS01000227.1 GCA_009776495.1 Methanobrevibacter sp.
ATAATAATAAAAATAGTAATAATAAATTATAAAAATAGTAATAATGGCAATATAATAACAATAGCAATAATAGTAATAATGATAATAATAGTAATAATAGTAATAGTATAATAATTAAAAAAATAGAAATATAGATAAAACACTATATAATATATCTAAATATTAAATATCAACCTTATATCTAATTTCTTCATAAGAAAGAGTACAACAAGAGCTAACATGAGACGTAGCTAAATTATATGACTTATATTCTTGAAAAACTATTTTTAACTCATCCAATATAGTACTTAGTTTTTCTTCCTCATAAATTCTTATTGTTCCAAGAAGTAAAGGATTTCCAGAGATAATAGGGGTGATTTGATTCTTTTTCAAAATTTCAATAATTTTATTTTCCACTTCATCACTATCTTTCATAAAAATCACATTTAGTTAAAAACCAAAAATTCCAAACAACACAAAAACAAAAAAATCATTAAAAAAACAATTTAATATATAACTAGTTAAAAATCAGAGATAAATAAACTAAATGCTCCTTTTCCTAACTGGAAACTGATCCATGCTAGTTATAGTGTTTACAATGTCGGTTCGAGTAATAATTCCTATTGGAATATTTTCATTATTTTCTACAATTAATTTACCAACATTTTCATTGTACATAATTTCAATAGCATTAGCTATTATTAAATCCTGATTAACAGATATAACATTGGTTTCCATGATATCAGAAATTTTTCCATTTTCTTTTGACTGGGCTAGTGCTTTAACAATATCATGAAGAGTTATAATGCCAACAACATCCTTATTTTCAATTACTGGAGCACCATCCACAAATTTATCAGATAGTATTTTAGATGCATCTTTAATAGAATCACTTGGGTTCAATACAATTAAATCCAAAGTAGCTACATCGAAAACAGTTTTTTTAGGAATACTTCGAATTGTTGTGGCGTCTAAAAGTAAAATATTGTCCATATCGTCCCNACCAACAATTTCACCAATTATTCCTAAGTTATTNACNGGTGTTGGCCCAATCCGAATTACATCACCTAAATCCAAGTTTTTAATATTTCCTAAGACTTTGATAACTGCTTCACATTCTCCAGGATTTGGAACACTTGTAAATTCAATCTTAGCTACNGAAATATCTTCAATCTCTTTTCCATCCTTAAACATTGGGACTTTNGATTCATCCNCAGAAACAGGAATATTCAAGGTATGATAAGCTTCAATAGTAGGTTTATATCCTCCTCGTGGACCAGGAACTCCTTTTACTAAGTTTAGACTTGTAAGAGCCTGCATTTGATTCCTTATTGTTCCAGGATTTCTATTCATGATGTTAGCTATGTCTTCTCCCTTTACTGACTTTCCATTAGAACTTTGGTACAAGTTTGTTAATGTTTGTAAAATTTCCTTTTGAACAGATGTTAGCATCTTAGCCACCTAAGTTATTTCGAAACAGATTGATCAATCATGACCTGATAAATTTTTTCAAATGAACTTTCTCAAATATATAATGTGTGTTTAAATGAAATACATTTATAAACTTGAAATAAATTTATAAATAAAATTACTTATCACTATCTATAATTATTATTCATTATAAAAGTATTTCTTAAGTAATATAAAATACAGATTTTTAATTATTAAAGTACTTCAAAGTAATATAAAATACAGATTTTTAATTATTAAAGTACTTCAAAGTAATATAAAATACAGATTTTTAATTATTAAAGTAGTTCAAAGTAATATAAAATACTGTTGTATAAAAAAATACAATCAATAGCTATTCAGCTATTTAACATACTGTTTTACATCATTTCTAACAATAGACGAAGCATTAAATTTTTTTATTCCATTTAACATTTCAGGAAACCGATTTTTTGGAATTAAAACATTTATTTGAGAAAATTTACTCCCTGTATTAACAGTAGGTTCATCAGAACAAAAACCATTCTCCAATAAAAAATCACAAATTTCATTAGTTAACTCATTTTTAATATTGAATTTTACATCAAAGTATTTTCGAGCGGTTATTGCACCATAAAGTTGATCAAAAATCATTTTAGCTTTTTTCATTTGAGAACTCTTCAAAGATGGTCCGCAGTACAATCCTGCTGATGAGTGCATAATCGTTTCAAGCTCTACAAGACCTGCTTTTTTTAAGCTACTGCCTGTTTGAGTGTTGTCAACGATTAAATCTGCACCTTTAGCTATATATACTTCAGTAGCCCCATCGGAGTTAATAATTTGAACACTATTATTATTGCCTTCCATTATCCCTCTTACTTGAACTAAAGGAATCGCATCACCAAAAACTTCCTTATACCCTTCATTTTCCATTATATGTTGCTTTGTAATGTTGGGATATTCTGTAAAACATAAAATAGGAGTTTTTCTATCTTTATTAGCTTTAAAAAATTCAGTTAAAGANGAATGAGGAGAATTATTTGGAACAGCTACGATTAAACGCGTTTGACCATAGTCTAAATCACCAATTTTTATAATACCNAAATCATTGTTTACTGANTCTTCTTTAACCCAATCTTCTCCAACAATAGCTANATCCAACATTTTTCTATTTAATTCAACAGGAGTACTTTGGGGACGAGTAATAAATGCTTTGATTTGGCTGTCATTAGCTATGTTAATTTCATAAGACTCATTCCCAGGCTCATACCCTATAACCTCATAACCTGCATCAACAAATAATTGATAAGTATTTCCCCTGTTAACATTATTTAAACTTCCTTTAGGAAGACCTAAAATTATTTTATCCATAAATAATCATTCTCCAATAGTTTAATAGTAAAAAATCATTTAAAACATTATTTTATTAATAAATATTAATATAATCTTAATCTTGATAAGTATTAAGGATAATAATTAATATGCCACTATCTTTAAAAAAACACATCCTAATTTTTTCTAAAACAATGATAAAAAAGATGAATTTTAAAATATAGCTACATGAAAATTTAATATTATAATATATGATTTTTTAACTATTAAATCTGTTTATGATTATGAATTTACTTTTAAATACTAAATTTTTTAAATTTTTATTAATAAAAAATCAAAAAATTGTATTTTTATTTTATAAATCAAGATATGAAAATAAATTTTTTTTTAAAAAAAATTAAAAAAAAATTAAAA
>WRNS01000228.1 GCA_009776495.1 Methanobrevibacter sp.
TGAGAAAATTTTTCTTGACTATTTGTCATTAAAAACACATCCATTAAAAGTAATTTTTATTTTAAAGTAAATTTTTATAATAAAATTAATTTTTATAAATCAAATATATTATATAATAAAATTTACTTTCATAAATACTTTGAGGAAATATATAAAGACTGTTTAAANTTAATCTTATCTAATATTTCTTTTTTTAAAAAAAAAAAAAATTAAGAATATAAAGGAATAAATAATTATATCCTCAATCATTTCATTGGAAAAAATATAAAGGAATAAATAATTATACCCTCAATAATTTTTTTAAAAAAATAATCATTATTTTTTATTAAGTTTTTTTAAAAATTTTTTTATTTAAAAATTTTAATTTAGTTTTAAAACATTGATAAAATGATAAAAAAACAAACAAATAGCTATTCGAAAGAAAAAATCTATGAAATTCTTCATCCATGGGTTAAAGAGTGGTTTGACAATACATTTAATGATTTTACACCTTCTCAAAAACAAGCTATTGTAGAAATACATAATGAAAACAATATATTAGTTTCATCTCCAACAGGATCTGGAAAGACACTCACTGCATTTTTATCCGTTATTAGTGAACTTACTGCCTTGGCTGAAAAAGGAAGACTGGAAGATAAAGTTTATTGCATTTATATTTCTCCATTAAAAGCATTGGACAATGATATTGAGAAAAATTTAGAAATTCCTTTAAATGAAATTGATAAAATAGCTGCAAACAATGGTGCAACTTACAAAAAAACAGCTACTAAAATTGAAAAAGGTCTTGGAATTAGAAAAGCTGTGAGAACTGGAGACACTACTCAATATCAACGTTCTAAAATGCTAAAAACTCCTCCTCATATCCTTATTACCACTCCTGAAACCCTATCTATTTTACTTGTAGCTCCAAAGTTTAGAGAAAAGTTAGCTAATGTTAAATATGTTATAATAGATGAAATTCATTCATTGGCTGATAATAAAAGAGGAGTTCATTTAAGTCTTTCTTTAGAGCGACTTCAACACTTAATAGGAGGTTTTACAAGAATTGGGTTATCAGCTACTGTTTCACCATTAGAAAAAATTGCTAATTTTTTAGTTGGGTATGAATATGGTATCAAACGTGATTGTTTAATTGTTGATGTTAACTATCTAAAAGACCTAGATATTGAGGTAATTAGTCCTGTAGATGATATTGTAGTAGCTGATAGTGAGGAAACAAGACTTGCAATGTACAACCTTGTTGATGACTTGATAATGAAACATAAAACAACTCTTATTTTTGCAAATACTCGAAGAGGAACAGAAAGCCTCCTTTACAATCTAAAAGAAATGTTTCCTGAAAATTATGATTCAAACAATATTATGGCACATCACTCTTCACTTTCAAAAGAGCTAAGGCTTGTTGCAGAGGAAAAATTAAAAGAAGGAAGCCTTAAAGCTGTTGTCTCATCAACATCCCTTGAACTTGGAATTGATATAGGTTATATCGATTTAGTGATACTCATAAATTCTCCTAAATCAGTATCACGTGCCCTTCAAAGGATTGGAAGAAGTGGTCACCGATTACACGGAAAATCCAAAGGTAGAATCATTGTAACAGATAGAGATGATTTAGTTGAATGTTCAATTTTACTTAAAAATGCTAAAGAAGGAAGAATCGATAAAATAAAAATACCACACAACGCACTTGATGTATTATCTCAACATATTTATGGAATGGCTATTGAAAATCCCTGGGATATTGATTATGCATTTGATGTGCTTAAAAAAAGTTATTGTTATAAAAATCTTAGTCGTGACGATTATGAGGATGTTTTAAGCTATTTAGCTGGAGAATATGTTGAACTTGAAGAAAGGTATGTGTATGCCAAAATATGGATTGATTATGAAAAAAATACCTTTGGAAAAAGAGGACGACTTGCTCGAATGCTTTACTCTACAAACATTGGAACAATTCCAGATAGCTCAGGAGTTCTTGTTAAATGTGATGGAGATGTTATAGGAAGAATTGAACAAGATTTTATGGAAAAATTAAAAAAAGGAGATACATTTGTGCTTGGAGGAGGAATATATAGATTTAACTATGGTAGAGGAATGACCATAAATGTCTCACCTGCAAGTGGCCCTCCAACAATTCCTTCCTGGTTTTCCCAGCAGCTCCCCCTAGCATTTGATTTAAGTTTAGACATACAGAGATTTAGAGCTATTATGGATGGGAAATTCAAGTACAAGCGTGGAAAGGACGAAATTATAGAATTCCTTCATGAATACTTATATCTTGATGAATTTGCAGCTAACTCCATATACGAATACTTCCACGAACAATTCCTTTATGCTGCAATACCAAGTAATAAAAAGCTACTTATTGAATACTACACAGGATTTGGAGGAAGAAAATTCTTAATATTCCACACATTATTTGGAAGGCAAGTTAATGATGCCCTATCAAGAGCTATTGGATATATAATAGCTAAGGAAAAAAAAATAGATATTACAATTTCCATCTCAGATAATGGATTTTATCTAAGTTCAGATAAAAAAATAGGGGGCTTTGAAGCCTTTAAAAAGTTAAGTTCAAAGAACCTAAGAAATCTCCTAATAAAAGCTATTAGTAAAAGCGAAACATTAGCAAGTAGATTTAGACATTGTGCTGGAAGGTCACTTATGACCTTACGACGATATAAAGGACAAGATAAGTCAGTTGGAAGACAACATGTAAGAGGAAAAATCCTTTTAAAATTTGTAGAAGAAATGGATGATAATTTTTCAATACTTAAAGAAGCTCGAAGAGAAGTCATTGAAGACTTTATGGATGTTGAAAATGCACAAAAAGTAATTCAATGGATAGAAAGTGAAAAAATGGAAATAAAAACAATCAACACAATTATTCCTTCGCCTTTTGCATTTAATTTAGTTTCACAAGGATATTTAGATGTCTTAAGCCAGACTGATAAGGCAGAATTTACCAAGCGAATGCATAAAGCTATTTTAGAAAAAATCAAAGACCAGCTAGTTGAAGATTACTATTGAAAAATAATTAAAACTTGTAACACATCAATGAAAAAGTAAAACTTTCTTGATTTAATTTTAAATAATTTAAAAAGATATAATCTTTCTAAAAAAAAAAAAAAAAATTAAAGTTAAAAA
>WRNS01000229.1 GCA_009776495.1 Methanobrevibacter sp.
ATTTTGAAGATTTGGTTAGCAATGTTGAAATAATGAATAGGAATTTTAAGGAATATACCTTAAAAATTAATGATAGGTAACCAATAAATATTAAAAAATTTGATAGTGCAAATTTTTCCCATTCAAAATAATAAGCAAAACAAAAACAATTATGAGATAAATATTTCTTATTTATAATATATTTATCTTTTTTATAATATATCTTTCTTAAATATAATATATTTTTCTTATTTACAATATTTTTTTTTCCCCACGATATATTTTTCTTATTTATAATATATTTTTATTAATTGTAATATATATTTCTTTTTTATAATATATTTTTCTCAATTATCAAAGAATTTTTTGAGTTTTAAACATATTTTGAACTTAAGCACGTTTTTTTATAACTTCAAAGTAGCTATTGCAAGAGCTTTAAATCCAACATATACTTCTTTTCCTAATCTAAGGTTAAGATCTTCACTTGCAGGAAGAGTAATGTCTGAAAACACATCAACATCACCAATATCGGTTTTCACACGAATCATATCGTTTTCAAGAGCCATTTCTTTAATAATTCCTTTAAATATATTTCTAATACTTGATTTTTGAGGTTCAAGCATTATAAAAACATTATCATAGCTAATCAATGCTAAAATTCTATCTCCTACAGAATACTTATGATTTAAAGGTATGGTAATATTTACTTTATTCATTTGGATTGTCATAATTCTTTTAGAGTTATCTACATCAATAACGTTAGCTTCAATTTCGTTTAATTCCTTATGAAGCTCCATAATTGCATTGATCTTCTTACACTCTTTTAAAATCATTAGCCCTTCATCAGTTAAAGAGGTACTTCCCCCACCACCTTTTCCTCCTTTAACAGTATCGACAATAGCTATTTCCAATGTTTTTTCGATTTTGTCAATATAATTTAAAGCGGTTCTATAGGAAATCTTTGTTAGCTTCGCAGCTTTTGTAATGGATCCTGAAGTGTTTATATAATTAACTAAATCATATTTCTTACCATCTAAAAGAAAGGTTTTTCCATCAAGGTCTATTTTATACTCCACTCCAGCTTTCACTCCACTCATAAATATCTACCATTAAAGCTTTTATAACATCATCATTATATGAACTATAGTTATTTTTCTTATAAGTTATTTACTAAATTTTTATTTTTAATTTATATTTATAATTTTGATTAATTTTTAATCTTTTTTTATAATAAGTTGGAAATATTTTCCTAATTTTATAATAAGTTGAAAATAATTTCCTAAATTTTTATTTATCAATGTATTTTTCTACAAAGTTTAAAATTTTATTAATAACTTTATTTAATGGTCCTAATTTCTTGGAAAATCTTCGAATAGCTGAAATATCACTTTCATCAAAGGTTTTTGTCAATGTTAAAATAGTAAGATAGATGATTGGACATAAAATAATACTCATTAAAAGACCATAGCTATTTTGAGGAATAAGTAAAATAACTAATCCCATTATCAAAGAAGCCATTATTATCTTTGTAAAAGTCTTATAAGGGAATTTTACTTTAGTTAATTTAAATGTCATATACAACATTGGAACCATCATTATAAAACAAGCTATTGAGGTTGCCAAAGCTCCTCCCTCAATTCCATAAAGTGGAACCATTATCCAGTTCAGTATAACTGTAATAGCTGCTCCAAAAAGAAGGATATACATTGGTATTCTTGGATTTCCAATTCCTTGAACTATACTTGATGAAATTGCAAACATTGAGTAAAATGTCATTCCAATAACAAGTATACTTAAAGCTGTAGCTCCTAAAACATATTCTACTCGTGTGAAGTAAACTAAAGACATTATTGGTGCTGAAAACATAGCTATTCCAATACATAGTGGAATAACAAATATCATCCCATATTTAAATGCAGATAAGACATATTTATTTAAAAGATTCTGATTTTTAGTACTGAATGCTGCAGATGAAGCTGGTAAAATCGTGGTTGCAACCGATATTGAAATTACAAGTGGTAGTCTCGCTATTGGATCAGCTGCTCCAAAATACCCTATTAAATTAGAAGCAAGAAATTTTCCCATTACAAATGTACAAATACTGTAAATCCCCATTTCAGCTAATGCTGTAATAGTTACCGGAATTGCAAAGGTAACTAAGCTTTTAGCTAATTTTAATTCATCTTTCATATGAAATTTATGTTCTTCTTTAGGTTGTGGAATGTATTTGCCCATATACTTTAAAAAAAGAAATACAGATAAAACTGCAGAAGCTGCAAAACCTAGTACTGATCCTAAAACAGCACCAGCTGCAGAAAGACCTATGAGAACAAGAATGGTTGCAAAGATAATCATAAATATTTGTTCAACCGTACGAGTAGCTAATATGTACTCCATCTTATAGACTCCCTGAAACGATCCTCTGAATGCACCAACTATTACACTAAAAGGAGTTATTAAACCAACAAATTGCATTGGAATCAATAAGTCAGGTTTATTAAAGTAATTAAAAGTCAACCAAGGAGCAACAAAGAAAAACATAGCTAAACCAAAAAATATTCCTAAAAATATCATTATCTTCAGTGAGGTGTAAATTGTTTGCCTTGCAAGAACCTCTTCATCTAAAGCAGTATACTCTGATATGTATTTAGCTATTGCTGGAGGTAATCCTGCAGCTGATAATACTTGAAAGATCCCTTGAAATTGTAAAGTGATGGTTAAAATCCCGTAAGATGCTGGTCCTAAAAGAGATGCCATTAAAAAACGGTAGATATATCCTCCTATACGAAAGACGATATTTCCAATTAATATTAAAAAACTGCCTCTAGCTAACTTTGAACTCATTAAAACACCAAAAATAATAAGAAAATCTTTGTATTAATATAATATTCCTTTTATAATTAATACATACTTGAATGATATGAAAATCTTTATGTATTAGTATAATAATCTTTTTATAATTTATACATACTTGAATGATAATTTTTTTCAATATAATATTTTTAAATTAGTTTTTATTATAATAATTTTAAATTTTTTAATTAATTTCATTAAATAATTTTGAATTTAATCTATTTTTATAATTAACTTTTTTTAATAATCTTTTTTAATTTTTAAACTAATTTTCTTTGGATAATCTTAAATTTAATTTAATTTTTTTAATTAATT
>WRNS01000230.1 GCA_009776495.1 Methanobrevibacter sp.
ATAAATATCTTTCACATTTTCATTCACTAAGTTTTTGTAAACCATTAAGATTTCATCTTTAATAATTTTTGGATATTTTTAATACATCATCAACATTTTTTCAAATCATTATTAATGTTTTAGGTAATTTAGTTTAGAATTTTCAAGTATTATTTAATGAATAATAACTAATTTATTTTGATTTATCATAATTAATCATAAAGATTTATATAATAATACAGAACAATGAAATTTATGCTTTAAAAAGCATGAGAAAAATATTTATTTCTGATTCTATTTAATTTGTTTAAATAAGTCAATATCATAATTATTTGAGGTTCGTGTATGGATTATGTAGTTTTAATTATAGTTTTTTTAATTTATTTCCTACTTGTAGGGTATGTTGGATACCTTGCTTGGAAACAGACAAAATCTTCGGAAGACTTTATGATTGCTGGGCGAAAAACCCATCCTTATGTAATGGCTTTGAGTTATGGGGCGACATTTATTAGTACAGCAGCTATTGTTGGATTTGGTGGTGCTGCTGGTCAGTTTGGTATGGGTTTGCTTTGGTTAACTGTTTTGAATGTTTTTTGCGGAATATTCATAGCTTTTATCATAATGGGTAAAAGAACTCGTAAAATGGGTCATAATTTAGGTTCTTTAACTTTCCCTGAGTTTCTATCAAGACGGTTCAATAGTAAATTTATTCAATATTTTAGTGGAGGAATAATTTTCTTTGGTATGCCTATCTATGCATCGGTAGTTCTTATTGGTGCTGCTCGTTTTATGGAAACCTCTTTATCTTTAAATTTCCATTTATCACTTCTAATATTGTCTGTAATAGTTGCGGCATATGTTATATTCGGTGGAATAAAAGGAGTTATGTATACTGAAGCAGTTCAAGGAACAATAATGCTTTTTGGTATGGTCTTTTTACTTGTATTTACTTACTGGATACTTGGTGGTGTAAGCGAAGCTCACACAGCTTTAACAAATTTAGCCCCACATTTTCCAGCTAGTGCACAAGCTATTGGTGGAACTGGTTGGACGACATTTCCAACACTTGGAAGTCCTTTTTGGTGGTCCCTTGTTTCTACAACTATTATTGGTGTAGGTATTGGAGTATTAGCTCAACCTCAACTAGCTGTTAGATTCATGACAGTGAAATCTGATAAGGAGTTGAATAGGGCTGTTTTAATGGGAGGTATATTTATAGCTTTTTCCACTGGAACAGCATTTATAGTTGGAGCATTGTCTAATGTCTACTTCTTTGATAAATTAGGACAGATTTCAGTGGATGTTGTTGGAGGAAATATCGATAAGATTATTCCTACATTTATTAATTTAGCTCTTCCTGAGTGGTTTGTCTATGTATTTTTATTAACATTACTTGCTGCAGCTATGTCTACATTAAGTTCACAGTATCATGCTCAAGGAACTTCTTTAGGTAGAGATATCTATGAAACATTGAAAAATAAAAAGAATGTTGAGTCTATTACATTAACTCGGATTGGAATCTTAGTAGCTGTTGTTTTAGCATTTGCTCTGAGTTTAATTTTGCCTATAGGCGTAGTAGCTCAAGGAACTGCACTTTTCTATGGAATATGTGCTGCAGCATTTTTAAGTGTTTATGTTTGTGCCTTATTTTGGAAGAGAACAACAAAAAAAGGAGCAATTGCAGGTATTCTTTCTGGAACGATTGTAAGTTTGTTCTGGATACTATTTGTATTTGGAAAAACAGCAGAAGGATTGGGAATTTGTAAACTTTTAACAGGCCAATCTATGCTTATTCAAGCTGCACCTTTCTCATCAATTGATGTTATTATAATAGCTGTTCCAATATCATTTATTTTCACTATTGTTGTAAGTTTACTTACTAAACCAATGGATCAAGAAGATATTGAAAAAGTTTATAAAGGTATTGGTTCAAAAGAACGTGAAACTAGTGGAAAATAAGTAAATTAATATATTTAAGGTGTAAATATGATTTTAGGAATACCCGACCCATGGGTTTTAAGTGGATATCTCTTATTAATACTATCCACACTTTTATGTGTTATTTATGGCATTGTAAACTGGAATAAAGGAGAATAATAGCTATTGAATAATAGCTACTCCTTATTATAATTAATTAAAATAATTTAAATAAAAATTAAAATAATTTAAAAAATAATTAAAATATTTTAAAAAATAAAAATAATAATAAAAATACTATCACATATCTTTTTTTGAAAAAAAAGACCAAAAAGAGCTGTTGAAAGTTACAACTTACGGGCAAAGAACAAATAACCACTATGCCCAACCATTCTTGTTTTTGGTCTTGTACCCTGAGGTCTAACTTCGATTTCTCGTTCTAATGTTTCAACAATAGCTAAATTACTGAACCCAATTTTCTTAGCTACTCTGTAAGATGTTTCAGCTTGGTCTATATAGGGGGCATAAACCACTAAGTGACCTCCAAGCTTTAACTTTTCAAAAACATCTTCAAAAATCTCATAAGGTTTTGTAAGGTCTAAAAAGACTAAATCAATAGCTACTTCCTCTATTCCTTCTTTAATATCCTTATTTTTTACTTCAATAATGTTTGAAAGACCGAATTTTTCAACATTGCTTTTAGCTACTTCTGCAAAGTCTTCTCTTATTTCATAGCTATAAACATGACCAGCAAGACCAACGATATTTCCAAAGTTTAAGGCAATAGCTCCTGCTCCTGTACCTGCATCAACTACAGTAAAACCACTTCCTAGACCTGTTTTAGCTATTACCGTACCAATATCTTTTTGAATAAGAATTGAACATCGTCTATCCATTAAATCTATGAAATCATTGACATTTGGTTTTATAACTTTAAATTCTTTATTTAGATGAGTGGTTAATATATCTCCAACAGCAGAATTTTCCAGTTTTTCCTTTTCAATTAGTCCTAAATCGCTGTGAAATTCCTTATCATCAGCTATTAAGTATTTTTTTCCTCGTTCGTCCATTATAATTTTCAATACATCACCATATTGTAAACAAATTATTTTATTATTAAGTAGATATAAATCTAATTTAAAAAAAAAAAACTTAAACTTGATTTTTAATTTTTATCATTTTTATTATAAATGTTATTTTTGTAATTTTTATTAATTATTATCTTTTTTATTCTGAAATTATGATTATTT
>WRNS01000231.1 GCA_009776495.1 Methanobrevibacter sp.
AAAAAAAAAAAAAAATGAAAAAATAAAAAGTACATTTGTAAAATATAAATTTTTTATTAATATTTATCAAATAGTTGATTATCCTAAAAACATTTAAGTTTTTGAGTTGTTACGATGAGTAAAGTTGATTCAACCAGTACGAAAAGAGCGAAAATTCGTAAAAGAAAAAGATGGGAGCGTTTTGATGGATATAGACTTAAAAATATACCTTCTTTTCAGAAACTTATTCCATTTACTATGAAACGTCGTTCTGCATCATTAAATTACTTTGAGATAACTTATGATGCAGGGGAAATTTTAAAATACTTAGATGGAAAAAATAGAAATTTAGAAGAAAATTTTGATCCTAATAATCCAATAAAACAATATACTTACACTCAATTTTTCATGACATTAATAGTTAGGATGTTTGCTCTTAGACCACGGTTAAACAGATTTGTATCTAGAAAAAATATATACCAAAGACATAACATAGAAATTGCATATGTGTTAAAAAAAGATTTTTCTGATGATGGTGAGGAATCAACAACAGTGGATACTTTTGAGAGAGATTCTAATATCGATGATGTTGGGTATATCCTTCATGATTCTATTAAGAGTGTGAAAGAAACTACAGATGATAAATCTGGAGATTTTGTAGATACTTTGATGAAACTACCTAATTTTATAATCACCTTTGTTACTTGGATTTTTGATGTTTTAATATATATTGGATACTGTCCAGCTGTTTTAAGAAAAATTGACACAATGCAATCTTCTGTTATGTTTGCAAATCTTGGTAGTATTGGTTTAGAAGGAACCCCTCATCATCATTTATACGATAGGGGGACATGTTCTATTTTTATTAGTGTTGGACGAATTAGAAAACAAAAATATTTAGGAGAAAATGGTGTTGAAGAAAGAGATGTAGTTGATTTTAAAATCACTATGGATGAGAGAATAGCCGATGGTTTTTACTTTGTTAAATCATTTGAACTTTTAAAAGAAATTTTGGACAATCCTCAACAGCTTGATGATCGTTTAAAGGAAGTTCCTATAGATGAATAATTTTATCATATGATTAGTTTTTTTTTTTTAATGAATCATATTTGTTTTTTTCCAAAAGAAATCATTGGATTATTTTTTGAGGAATTTGAAGTAAATTTAAAAATTTAATAATATTAATAAAAAAAATTTAATAAAAAAAATTCCTTATTATTTAAAATTTGGTTTATTATTAAAATATAAAAAATCTTATTATTCAAAATTTTTTTTATTTCTTTCAAAAACTTTTTTTAATGAACATTCATATTTTCTTTTTTAAAATAGCTAATAATAATATTGGGTTTTTAACCTTATAACGTATGTTAATCACAGTTTTTCTAATTTATTCTAATTCATATCTTTATTATTACTATTAATGCTTATTTTACCTTTATTTTAATAAAAAAAATAGTTTTAAATAGAGACTTTTATATTTTCTAGAAACATTTATATATTCAAAAAATAAATTAATTGATAGGTTTGAAATATTTTCTTTCAAATCTGACAGGAAATAATTTTTAGTTCATCATACATATTCACCCCCTTAAATCGTATGTTTTTTTTAAAAAGTAAATCTAAAATTATTTTTAAACTAAGATTATTTCCTGTGTTATATTAATCAAAACTATTTTTTACTGTAATATTCGATGTTAAAAACTTTGCTATCTGTAATGTTCTAAGTTTAAAACTATGCTATCTGTAATGTTTTAAGTTTAAAACTATGCAATTGTAATGTTCTAAGTTATGCGGAATAATTTTTATTTTTTAAAAAACTTAATTTTCCCATCATAATTAACTATATCTCCGTTAATTATCATATATTCAATAATTGAACCGATTTTAGTACTTGTTTTTTGTGAAATTGATTTAAATCCGAAATTTTTAGCTACTGATTTAACTAATTCATTTTGATTTATTGAGCCTTTATAATTTATGACCAAGCTAATATTTTCTTCAATCTCTTCATTAGCTATTAAATCGATGTTAGGTTTTTTTCTCTTTCTAATAGGGATTTTTGACCAATTATTCAGAAACAAAAAGTCTTCAATGTTAATAATGGATCCATTGTGTTCTGAAGCTGCAATAGCTTGACTAATAATCTTTTTAATTTTCGAACCAGTTCTTTTAATATTGCAACTTTCTCTAATCCTCACAATAACCTCATTAACATGTATCGGCCCTTCAATGAAAACAATTTCATCAACAATTGAAGAAAGACTGTTGATTGAATTATTATATAACTCTTCTGGATTTTTAAGAGGTATTTCTGTAGCTACTGTGTAAGGAACTATAAAATCTTTTAAATTTCTTTCTTTAGAGGTATTATTGCTTTCAAGTTGTAAGAAGTCTTTATTATCATTATATTTTGCATTGATGCTTTGAATAATATTTTCAAGTTCTTCATCATTTACACTATTATCCTTGAAAATATTATTATAATCTTCATTACCAATATTTAAGTTTTTAGTATCTAAATCATTTTCATTAGCTATTTTATCTTCTTTTGATTTATTAATAATAAATATGTTTTTTGGAGCTTTTTTATTTTCAATTTCATGGATAGATTCATTAATATTTTTCATTTCACTTTTTATTTCAGAAATTGATTCGTTTACTAAGTGTATTTTTTCTTCAAATGATTCAGGATTGTTAGAATTTTTCTCAATATCTGAATTTAATTCATCTGAAAAATGATTATCCTCACTATTTTCTAAGTCATAGCTATTTATATCATCTGAAATTTCAAAATTTTCTTTGTTAATTGTCGCTGGTTCAGAGTTGTCATTTTTTTCAGGAAATTCATGGTTTTCTTTGTTAATTATCCTTGCCTCAGAACTGTCTGTTTCTTGAGAGGATTCAAAATTTTCATCATAATCAATATTTAGGGGACTCTTAATATCTGAATTATTTTGAATATTGTCCTTTAAACTATTGTTAATATCATAATTTGCATTATTTAAATTAAAAGAATCATTATCATTATTATTACTAGAATCATCAGCATTTTCAAAAGCATCTTCTAGCTCAATTCCATGATTATTTTCATCTTTTAAATTATTATTATTATTATTATAATTATTATTATTATTATTTAATTTTAAAAAATCATCATCTTT
>WRNS01000232.1 GCA_009776495.1 Methanobrevibacter sp.
TGTTAGAATAGCTAAGGAAAAAAATAAAAAATAGAAATATTCAAATATAAATATTTAATCCTCTTTAATATAAAGCAAATAAAAGATTAAATAATTTTTAATGAAAATATTCAGAGAAAAATCTGCAATATACTTAAAAATAGTAAAAAAATAAAAATAAAAAAGAATATTAATCTCCTAATATTCTTATTAGTTTAATTTCGCCTTTAACCTCATCTAAATCATTGACCTTAGCTATAGCTTCTTGAATATTTTTTTCTTTTGTTTCGTGACTTACGATGATTATTGGTGCTTCTTCATTTTCTAAGCTTGACTTTTGTGTAATTGATTCAATGCTTATTCCATTTTTATCTAATATCTTGGTAATTGTTTGAAGAACTCCAGGTTTGTCAAGGACATTTAAACTAATATAAAATTTGGATATTGTATCTCCAATATCTTTGATTTTATTTACTTGTGAGATAACAGGACCATAGCTAATTCTTTTTGATTCATTGAAAATTATATCAAGACAATCACCAACAACAGCACTTGCAGTAGCCATTCTTCCAGCACCTTGACCGTATAACATAACAGGCCCTACAAAATCACCTACAATGTATACAGCATTGAAAACATCGTTAACTGAAGCTAATAAATGATTTTTTTCCATGAATGTTGGATGGACTCTAATTTCTAAACTGTCCTCGGTTTTTTTAGCTATACCTAATAGCTTTATAACATAGTTTAACTCTTTAGAGGCAAATTCTATATCTTCAGCATTTATCTGGCTTATCCCTTCAACATAAAAGTTTTCTTGTGGAACATATTCACCAAAGGCTAATTTTGCCAGTATAATAAGTTTTTGGGCTGTGTCATGGCCTTCTATATCAAAAGTAGGATCTGCTTCAGCGTAGCCCTTTTCTTGAGCTATTTTTAAGACATCATCAAATTTAGAACCTTCCAAACTCATTTTAGTTAAAATATAATTAGCTGTTCCATTCATAATTCCATAAATAGCTTCAAATCGATTTGCAGCTAAGGATTCATTTAGAGGTTGAAGTAATGGAATACCTCCTCCAACACTTGCTTCAAAACTAAATCTAACATTATTTTCGTTAGCAGTAGCTATTAATTCTTCCCAATGCTTAGCTATTAATGCTTTGTTAGCTGAAACAACATGTTTTCCATTTTTCATAGCTTTGAGTATGAATGTTTTTGCAGGCTCATAGCCACCAATAAGTTCTATTACTATGTCTATATCCTCGTCTTCTAAAACATCATTAACATTCGTAGTCAATAGTTTAGAATCTATTTTAACTCCACGATCTGTTGTTATATCTAAATCTGCTACTTTTTTTAAATTAACTTGTTTTCCTACTTTTTTTGAAAGTATATCCTGATTTTTATTAAATATTTCTACTACTCCAGCACCTATTGTTCCAAAACCAATAAGACCAATGTTTACTTCGTTTTTATCCATTAAATCTCCCCTAAAAATACAAAAAAACTGAGTACATAATTTAAATTATAATCATTAAATTTCTCCGTTATAAATAATTAGCTCTATTTAATTATTATAACTCTTTATTAATTAAATCATTGTGTATTAAATTTTTGAATATTAAAGTCTTTAATATTGAAGTTTTTTATTTAGATA
The DNA here is from genome assembly GCA_009776495.1 of Methanobrevibacter sp. Lineage (GTDB taxonomy): Archaea > Methanobacteriota > Methanobacteria > Methanobacteriales > Methanobacteriaceae > Methanorudis. The sequence continues at coordinate 1,640 of WRNS01000232.1, forward strand.
TCAAAAATTTACCTCTTTTCAAAAATTAAACTAATTTTAAATAATCTTAATTGTTTTTAAATTTTTTTAAAAATGTCTTTAATTAGTTTTGAAAAATCTTGATTTTATATAATTCATATACTTTATTATTATATTTAAACTATATCATTAATATTTAAACTATATCCTTATAATAAATCATAATTTACTGAACTCTCCCGGACTATTTCATTTTATTTCTTATTTTGTAGGCTGTCTTTAAGTTTAATGAATTCATCAATTGATTCCCTTGTTGTTCCAACAACTAGTCTGTAGCTACTTTCTCCATTATCTTTTAAAACCTTTTCAAGTTTTCCTTTAGCTATTATCTCTTCTTCTTCAATAGCTTGTCCAGCGTAAGTGTGAGTAAATGATACAATTTCTTTTATATTCTCTTCTGCTCCTTCAATTGTTTTGAGGTTTTTAATGGTATAGATTGCAGGGTTATCAAATGAAGCTATTGCACTTTCTACAGTAGCTTGTATTGTAGATGAACCCATAGGACAATATTTAGTATCTCCCCATTCTCCACTTATCTCATTCCAATCCCGTGTAGCTAATATATCAAAGAGTACTCCTTCAATCAAACCTCTATTGTTTTTTCTATCTTCATACCAACAAAATTCTTCTTTGGAAAGACTCAAATCTTTCATTCTTTTTTGATATATCCTTTGCCAATAGCTATCCTGAATTCTATTTAGGGTAATTTTTTTGCCTTTATGAGGTATTTCAATTTCTTTGTCTTTATATTTTTTAAAAGTTTCCATAGCTTTTCTATGATAATTTAAACCATATACCACAAAATCAATGTCAGAAACCTCTTCTTTCTGGAGATTTGGAAGTATGGAACCAGATATCCCTAAATTTTCATAAGGAATACCTGCTTTATAGTGAAAAAAATCAGATAAATCTAAAAGTTTTTTAAATAAAGGATTGAATTTGTTTCTTCTACTGCTATTTTTTTCTTCATAAGACTTTTTAATTTGATTCAAACGATTTTCTGGTTTTATAATTTCTCTTACTTTGTTTAAGGGAACTCCCATCATTTCGCTTTGAGTGATATCGCAAAAATATAAATATTCTGGATAATTTTTTCTTAAATAATCATAAGCCTCTTTTGATGTGACTTTTGAATATGTCTCTCCATCTTTTTTTCTATCTCCATTAGAATCTGGAATATATCTTAAAAATGAAATAAACCTATTATTTGGATGTATGTAATTTGTTGAAGCGAAATATAGATTATCTGTTGTGTAAATGAAATCCCTTGTTCTAACTTTCATGAAATCAATGGCTCCTATGGAATTTTAAAACNTATTAGTTGAATATTATTTTTTGGATATAAATAGTTAGTTTTAATAAAAGTATTCTTATATGATTATTTATAATTATATTATTTAATAAAAATTTTTTATTTTTTTTTAAAAAATTAATATTATTTACATATTCCAATAAAAATATTGGAAAAATTTTAGT
>WRNS01000233.1 GCA_009776495.1 Methanobrevibacter sp.
TCTTAAATAAAATAAATATTTCTAAAAAATGATAAAAACTTCTTAATTAAAATATAAATTTCTAAAAAATAATAAAAACTTCATAATTAAAATATAAATTTCATAATTAAGAAATATATATCTCATTATATGATGATTTTTTTTAAAAAAAAGGAAATATTGGTGAATTTTGGACACCAATGGAGAATAATAAATTATTTTTTAGACCTTCCAACTTTACGAGCAATAACAAGTTCCCCAACAGTTATCAATCCAGCGAAAAACTTTTCAAGACCTCCAGTAGCCCAAATAGCTTCTCCAAATGTAGAACTTTTAATATTTTTTTCATAATCATTAGGACTTGTCCTTTTTCCCGTTGTTTTCCGATGTAATATAGCTGAAGCTTCCATTAGCTCTTCCCAACTTACACCTCTCAATTCATTTTCCATTGTTTCGTAAAGCTTTGAAACTTTAACTTCATAAAGAGAAGATAAAGTATTAACTATATCAAAAGACCTTATAACTCCCACAACAACCTCATTTTCATCAAGTACTGGAACACTGACTAATTTATGCTTTGAAGTTTCAATAACCGCTAAACGTGCTGGATCATTTTCATGCAAATAATAAACTTCTTCTTTTTGATACATGATTTCTGAAATAGATTTTTTATTTTCTCTTAAACCTCTCGTAATATCAAAAGAAGTCACCCATCCAATAAGTTTTAAATCATCATTTACCACAGGAATAGCGAATCTTTTAGATTTTTCCATTTTTATGGAAACATCAACAATTTTATCATCTTTTGATACGTAGATAAAATCTTTATCTATCATTTCATTAGCTTTCATAAAATACCTCTTTATAAAATTTTATTATATTATTTGTGATAATATCATAATTCTTAAAAATTCTTATCTATAAGTGATAATGCCATAATTTTTAATAATCCTTATCTAAAAGTGATAATGCCATAATTTTTAATAATCCTTATCTAAAAGTGATAATGCATTTACTGGACATTTTTTTGAACATACATTACATTTTATACATGTATCATTATCTAAACTTACAATTCCATTGGATAATTCGATTGCTTCAACTGGGCAATTTTCTTCGCATACACCACATCCAACACAAACATCTTGTGCAATGGTTAAAACTTTACTTTCAATAATTGGACCTAAAGTCCTTTGAAGATTAATTACTCCCTGTGGACATAAATTAGTACAAGACCCACAACCTATGCATAAACTTTTTTTGATATATGGATATTCTTTATTTTTTAGGTTTGGATAAGTTTTATTATGAGCAGCTTCAATAATTGATTTGTCTTTAAGAGAAATAGCTTTAGTAGGACAGAATTTTGTACATGTTCCACATGATACACATTTTTCTCTATTAATATCTATTTTTTCCATGCGAAGGATTCTATGAGGAACCTTTTTATCTTTTAGAAAGTATTCAACATATTCATGTTCTTCATTTATAACAGAAGTAGCTTCCATAAGGTAAATACATGTTATAGGGCATGTTTGAAGACAAATTTCACATTTAACACAATTATCCTTAATTTGAGGAATTTTCCTTGAGGTTGATGAAGTGATTGCATTAACAGGGCACTCTTCTACACAGAGGTTACATCTTATACAAAGAGAGGAGATACTTATAAACTTATCATTAGCTTCAAAATCATCTGTTTTTAGTTTAAAATCCTCAATATCCTCATCAAAATCTGATGATTTGAGAATAGCTTCATTTTGAAGATTTTCCAATTTTTTTTTGAGTTTCATCTCCATAATAATCAACTTGCGTTTAATAAACAATTATAATAAATAACTATTATAATTAATAGATATTATAATTAATAAAAATTATTTAAAAAATCTTTTTATCTATTGTTTAATTAAATTATTCTTTTAGAATATTATTATTCCTAAAAATACGTTACCTTGATTATATTCTGTTTTTATTCTTTATAAAAATTTTCAATTTTTTATAAGTTTAAAAAAAAGAAGTTTTTATTATTTATATAGACTTTTTTAAATTTTTTTTATATAAAAATTATAATAAAATATAAAAAATTTATTTATCTATTGATTTTTCAAAATTTTTTAGTTCATCTTTTTTTGGAAGACCCCTTATACCAACATCTTCAATACACTTTGTAGCCGTCCAGTTCCCGATAATACATGATTTTTCCAAGGAGTAATTACGAAGATAAGAGTATAAGAAACCTGTGTTAAATGCATCTCCTGCTGCTGTGGTATCAACGACATTACAGTTATTGGCTGGGATTTTCACTTCTTCATTTCTGTTATTGATCGCATAAACCCCTTTTTTCCCTCTTTTAACAATGATATTCTCTATTCCATCATCCAATATACTAATAGCTATTTCTCTAAAAGATAAAGAATTATTTTCTCTGTTTAATTCTTTTTTTTTCAAATAATAATCGTGAAAAAGTAGTTTTAATTCTTTTTCATTGATTAAAAGAATATTTGTTCTTGAGAGAATCTTTTTTAACAATCTAATATCTTTTTTAGCATAAATATGCCCTGGATCAAAACTTAATAAAATTGATTTAGGTATTAAATCAAGTAATTTTTTTTGAGTTTCAAAAGAATTTCCAACAAAAGAAGAGTAATGAATGATTTTAGTTTTTTTTATTAAATCAATATTAATCTCATCGATTGTTATTTCATCATTAACCCCCGAATCAACATAAAGAGCTCTATCTCCATTTTTATTTATAAATCCCAAAACTTTTCCAGAATGTCCTTTTTTAGAAATGATTAAGTTATTAGTTAATACTCCTTCTGAGGAAAGATTTTTAGTTAAAAATTCACCTTCAATATCATCAGCTATTTTTCCAATATAAGAAACAGATAACCCTAATCTAGATAATCCTATAATAGTGTTTGATGCTGATCCACCTGGGTTTTCTTCAGAATCACCTATAAAACTTTCTTCATCTTCATGTGCAATATCATTAACATGAAATAGCTTATCTAGGTTAAGTGCACCAAAACCTATGACATCTACTTGAATATCTTTATTTAAATTACTCATTTACACATCTCAACATTTATTTTTATAAAAAAATAATAAAGATTAATTTAAAACTAATTTAAGAATAATAATACTTATTATA
>WRNS01000234.1 GCA_009776495.1 Methanobrevibacter sp.
TTAAAAGTTTTGATTTATATTTAATTTAATGATTAAATTCTTATTTAAATACTACTTTTAATAAATGTTTATTTTTTTATTTAATATCTATTTATTAATAAAAAAACAATTTTAAGCTATTTAACATTTTTTTTTTTTTTAAACGATGTGGAGCATTTGAAAATATATGGAGTCTTTGGAAAAATTTTTTAATTAGCTTAAAAGATGATTTATGGAAATAACTTCTTAAAATTATTTCTTTTTTGCTGATATATAATTCATTATTGAAAATAGAACACCTGATACAACAAATACTAAATGTAGAATCACACGCCACATTTCGACTTCGGGATTAACACTAATAGAAGAATTCAAGAAATCGTGTAGTAACTCAATTAAAGATATTGCCACGATTGAACCAACAATCTTGACTTTAAGCCCTGAAAAATCTAGATTTCCCATCCATGAAGGTCTATCTTCATGATCTTGAGCAGGGTTAATCTTTGATACAAAGTTTTCATAACCTGAAAAAATAACTAACAATATGAGATTACCTAGAAGAGCCAAGTCTAGAAGGTTTAAAACTCCCATTGCAACTTCTTCAAAGCTCATATGAATGCTATCTGGAACAAAAATGATTAATATTTGAAAGAATTTAAACAAGATAATTACTAAAGTCACTATCAAACCTAAAAAGATTGGAGCTAATAGCCATCTACTTGAGAAGATAATGTTCTCTACAACATCTTCAATATAATCTTTAATTCCTGTTTTTCCCCCATCATCATTAATAATAAACAACTCCTTTTTTTCTCCGATATTTTCTTTTTTAAAATGGATTTTTTAATATTGTGGTAATTTCACTTATTATATTCATTGAAAATTAATTATCATTATATACTTTCTAAATTTTAAGTAGTTTTATTTAAGTTTCATATATTTAATGTTAAGGTACTTATAATATTTATTTTATATATTAAGAGCTTTTAATACATCTTCTTTTTTATATAAAAATAGAATGAAAGCAAAGATTAGAATAGAAATAATTGAAAAAAGAAGTTCTACAATGGGATCAATTCCAACAATCTGGATAATAGTGTTAAAATTTCCTAAACTTCCTTCTGATGATGTGATAATAAAAGCAAAGAAATTATTAGCTAAATGAGCACCAATAGCTAATTCAATACCATTATCAACTAATGTAAATCCACTGAGTATAATTCCAACTATGAAAGTTATGGAAACATTTTCAATCATAAATATTAGATTGTTTCCTCCATTGAGAATGTGTCCAATGGAAAAAATCAGAGAACTAATTAGTATTATCAGCAGAGGTTGTTTAATTTTTAAACTAATAGCTTGATTAATATATCCTCTAAAAAATAACTCTTCAAATGTAACCTGTATAGGAATAGCTATAATGAATAATAAAATCATTAGTGAGATGTTTTCAATATTAAAGTTAATAATAAAAGAATTAGGAGCATACACATAGAGAATAAATTCTACTATAGATAAAAATATCAGCCATATTACTGCTCCTTTTATTATTTTTTTCCATCGAACTCTTTTAATCCAAGATAGGGATTTTCCTGAACTATCTTTTCCTTTAGAAGTATTAACGAGTGAGAGTAAATTTCGTTTATGTAAATATTTTACACAAATAAAAAATATTAATGTTGATATGATAAATGATAAAAATGTAATTAAGAAAAACACTGTTGGGTTTGATTCAAAATTGATCATGGTATTTATGATAACATTACTATTGAGATTCCCAGAAAATATAAAATAGGAAACAATGATTAACCCGAAAAGAATTCCAGCTAATATACTACTTAAAACCCATGATGAGAAAGTAGTGATTAAATACCTGAACCAGCTATTTTCTCCTTTTTTTACATTATCTAAAAATAGATTAGACATAGTTTCTCCCAATTTTTTTATTCTTTTTCCATATATTCTTTAATTTTTTCTTCTTCCCATTTTTTTCCAAAAAGATTTAAATTAAATAGCTTAAAATATTTAATTATTAGTCCAATACCCCAAAATGTAGTTATCCATAGAAACCACCAATTACCAGGAGAAGTTAGAAAATTAATTAGGAATAATCCAGTATTAATAAGAACATATGATATCAGATTAATATAAAACTTTTTTAACTTTTCTACCTTCTTTTTAGCTTCACTATAAGCTGTTTCATCATAATTGTTCATAAATAAAACCTTTCCACAATATTTTTTTTCTCAATACATAAAACATCATTCATATAATTGTTTGATATAATAATATTAATATATATTTGTTATATATCATTTTTTTTATATTTTTAAAAATTATTTTAATAAGTAAAGAATCACTATCTTTTTTTTAGAGTTTATCTTCGATAATAAATTTATGAAGTGGTTTAAATTCAGTAATAAAAATTTTGTTGATATAACCTGGGAATTATGGGGGAATTTAGAGAAGAACTACTTTGGTCTGTACTCATAAAAAATAGCTTTTTTAAAATTTACTAACTTCATTTTTCTACCAGTATTTATATCTTCATTGAATAGAGGTTTTATAATTAAAATAGCTCCTGTTTTATCGGATAAATCACCTAAATATGGTTGAAGTTCTGAAGGAGGACGTATTGAGTAAAGAATCTTGACATTTTTATAAAGGTTTAAGTTGGGATTACAAATATCATCTTTAGTAATTCTATCATTTACGGGGGAAATATCAGTCATTAAAAGATCTATTTTTTCACACTTTTTTAGATAGTTTGAAACATAAAAAAATTTTCCAATAGCTATTTCAACAACTTTAGAAGGATTTTTTAAATTATCTTCACATAAACTAGCTATGTATTCTCCTAAATCATTCCACATTTACAGTTCCCCCATAATACAGTATTAATTATCATTTATCAGTATAACTGGGTTATTATATATTAATTGGTTTTTATAAATTCGTTGGTTGTTTTGTATTGTTTGGTTTTTATTAGTTTGTTGGTTGTTTTGTATTGTTTGGTTTTTATTAGTTCGTTGGTTGTTTTGTATTGTTTGGTTTTTATTAGTTCGTTGCTTGTTATGTATTAATTGGTTTTTATAAATTAATTGTTATTATAATTTCAAATAATAAGTAAA
>WRNS01000235.1 GCA_009776495.1 Methanobrevibacter sp.
AATAATAATAATAAAAAAAAAAAAAAATATAAAAAATTAAAAAAAATTAATTTTTTTAAATATTTAACACTAGTGTTAAATACAATGTTTTATTAAATGAATAATTATTTAAGTATTAAACTTGATTTAGCTAATTTAAACATATGTTCACAGTTGTTAAGATTATCACTTGTGAAATAAAATGTATAAAAATTATCTTTGTGCATTAAAAATACAAATATTCCATATTTACCCGAACCACTTTCTTCAGTATATTCATCAGTTACTTTAAGTGCAGGATTTCCATTGAAATCTATTTTTTCCAAAGTATAATTTTTCACAATGCTTCGATTGGAATTAATAAAATCTTCATAATAACTATCTAAATATGTTGAAGATAATGATGGGTCTATTTCTTCAGAATAAATAGCCATACAGTTACGTTCAGGTTCTGCATCTTCAAATATTGAAAAAAAGATATATCTTTCCTCATCATAATCTTCAAAAAAAGTAAAATCTACAAGCGATTGAGGGTATTTAAATGATAAATATTGGTTATCGTAAATTTTGGATTCTGAAAAATTCCCTGGTATCATTGAATCAGACAACATGAATCCTAAAGCACTTAAGATGATTAATCCAACACAGCACACACAAAACAGAGTTATAATCGTTTTAACAGCTTTTGATTGTTTGAAAAACCAGGATTTACCAGTATTTTCTTTATCATTCATTATTTTCACGCTATTTTTTAAAAATTGTTGATTAAATTATTAATTTCTATATTTTCTATTGTGAACTACGTAATACAATAATATTAATTTCAATCGACATAACTTAAGTAAAACCATTTCACTGGGTTAGTTTAAGTAAAATCATTTCACTGTTTGTACCCCACCTCATTGGAGGACCTAAAGTTCCAATTCCAGCTGTTACACAAAGATATTTTCCATTTTTTTCGAAAATACCTTTAGAAAATGGAAAAACTAATTTAATAAGCCAAGTCATTGGATAAAACTGTCCACCATGGGTATGACCAGATAGCTGAAGATCAACACCGAGCTTGGAAAAATTATCCCAATTAACTGGAACATGATTAACTAACACTGTTGGTTTGTTTGAATCGAAGTTATTATCAATATTATTCTCACTAGTATTCTCAGAAGTATTCTCAGTAATATTTTCATTAATAGTCTCAGAGGTATTCTCAGTCATATTCTCAGTAATATTCTCAGTAGTTTTTCCATAAGTTGTACTATTTTCAAAACTAAAAGGTAAACCGATAATTTGCAATCCTTTAAAATTAAAGACTTCATTTAATAAAACTTTAACATTAGCTGCTTTAACTCCACTTATAACATTTTCAATTCCAGGGTAAAGATCATGATTTCCTGGAGTAAATATAATAGGTATTTTAGAGTCTTTAAAAGCAAGGAAAGAATCATCATCAATGGGACATGACCCATCAGCTAAATCCCCAGATATGATTACTAAATCAGCATTTGTTGAGTTTATTTTAGCTACAATATTTTTAAGTAATCTTTTATTTCTTATAGAACCAATATGCAAATCTGAAATATGAATTAGTTTTACTTCCTCATTTAAATTAGCTATTTTTAACTCACGAGATATTATTTTTATCCTGTGTGCATTGATATATGCATAAATAGCTAAAATAGGAACAATAGCTAAAAACAATAAAGTCATGATTTCTGTGGGAATTTTAATAGCTATTTCCACAATGTAAATAGCTAAGGTTAAAAATCCATACATTAAAGCCATCCATTTAATTATCTCAGCTATTTCCATGATTGAACGAGTGATGAGATTTGATTTTTTAAGTTCAATAGCTATTGGAAAAATAGTCAAAGCCCCGATAATTAATGGAATCAAAATTTGATAGGTTAAACTAATTCCATTGAATAAATTAGCTATTGCTCCAATTATAAAATATAAAAGTATTGCATACATGATATTTGGAAAAATTCCAACCATTAGATGACGTCTCTTTACAAAATCCAAAGAAATACCTCTTTACTTTCGAAAAATTTTAGTAAAATGAAAAAATTATTTTTAACTTCTATAAAGTAGATTAAAAATTTATAAAATTATTTTTAATTATTATTAAAATAGATTAAAAATTTTAAATATTTAAAATTAATTAAAAATTACATAAATTAAATGATAAAAAATAATAAAGTTTAATTTTGAAAATTGAAAAATTGTAAATTATTTCCTAAATAGCTACACAAAAATATAACCACAGAGATTAAACAATAGAACTTCCACTAAACAGCTACACAAAAATATAATCACAAAGACTAAACAATAGAACTTCCACTAAACAGCTACACAAAAATATAATCACAAAGACTAAACAATAGAACTTTCACTAAATAGCTTGACTAATATATAGTCATACATAAAGGATTTTTTTATTTCAGCTATATCACTTAGTTTTTTATCATTTATTTCTACATTCTCAATTTTTTCATGGTGTTTATCATAATCAAGTTTAATCCTCAGTCCATCTAATTGACTTGTCACAGGAGTTGGAGATATAAGATCAGATACCATAGGAACTTGATTTTCAATCTGATTTTTAAGCACTATTGAAGGAGCCAGTGGAGGGTCATTTGCCATATATCTTCTTTTTTCATCCAAGATAGTTTCTACAACATTGACTAGTTTTCTAAGTGCTCTGATATTTTCTCCTCTTTTTAATCGTCGCGGAATTCTTCCAAGTCCACTGACATAAGCATCAGCACCAGGAAGATCATCTAAATCAATTTCAGGAGATCCTGTAACAATTACAGGAATATCTATATCATCGAATAAGAAAGCTTTGTCAATGATACATTGTTTAAAGCTACCTAATGCAAAAATAGCTAAATCATGCTCTTCGATTAATTTCTTCTCATATTCAGTGATTCCAGCCGTTCCTTTCCCTGCACCACGAGCAAGGCCAACCATATTATCTTTAGCCCCAAATCTACGTAAATATTCAGATATATCACAAGCTGCATGAGGTAAATGATGTCTTGCAAGTGTAGGAGAAACTATAGCTATTTCTGTACCAGCCATTGGTGCAGCAGTAATTTTACCTAATAATTCTTTAGC
>WRNS01000236.1 GCA_009776495.1 Methanobrevibacter sp.
ACTTATTTTAATTTTGTAAACTTTTTTGTAAACATTTAAGATATTTTTTCAAAATCAAACCTATGTTTTTAAATTTTAAAATAAAAAACTCTAATCAATGTAAACTATTTTGTTTACAGAGTAAACAATTTTGTAAACATTAAAAGTTTACAATTTTGTAAACATAGTTATAAAAAAAAATAATGTTTTTATGATTTTTTTAATATGGATATGATTTTTTTAAGATTGAGATCGTGTTTTTTAGCTTTGTCAGAAATTAATTTTTTACCATATTCACTATTTAAAAAATAATCAAAGTTTTTGTATTTATCTTGATTTACTGTGTATTTTAAAATTATTTCTTTTCTAATATCTTTATAAATCAAATCTTCAGATTTTATTCCTAGTTGTTTACATTTTTCTTCAATTTCTAGCTTTTTAAATTTTATATGACTTTCTAAATCTTTAATTTCTTCCTTTAACAAATCAATATCAGCTAATAAGCTTCTTTCGTCATCATCTTTAATAGCTAAATACATTTCTATTATTTCTTTGGCATTATGTCCAGTATTTTCTAATTTGTGATTAGTTGCATAGTCTAATCTTGCCGAAACTATTTTATCTTTTTTTTCTTCCATTTTAAAACCTTTTTTCTAGCTTGTTTTTATTATTCCATAAGTTTCTTAAATAATTCCTTGTCTTTTTCTATTCCATCTTTTAAGTATTCTTCCACTAGTTCAGTTTGATTGACTCCTTTTAATTCAGCCAATGTTACAATTTTAGTTTTTAAATCTTTTTCAATTTTATAATTAATTTGAGATTTTGACATATTATCAACTCAAGTTTATTTTTTATTTTTTTACTATTTAAAATTATACATAAAATTAAAGTATGTTGTTATCAATATAGATATATAGCTTTATATACTAGAATATACATAATATAATATAGAAGTTTTAGAACTTCAAAAGCTAGAAAAAAGGTATAAAAATGACTAGAAAATTGAAACCTGAAATAATAAAAATGTTAAATTGGAAAAAATATTTGATAAGTAATTTAAAAGATATTTTAAGGTCTGTAATATTAACAGTATCTTAATATTTCTTTTTTTTTATTTAGGAGGTATTTTATGAACAATCATGATATTTCATTTAGTAAAATTAAGGAATTTCTAGAAAATAATTATTTGGAAGATGTTTCATTTGTTTTAAAACATTATCCTATTTTGAGAAGTGTTGATATTGATTATAATGTGTTAAAAAAGTTTGATCCTGATTTAAGTAATTTTTTATTAAACAATCCTAAAAATGTTTTAAATACTTTTCAAAGAGCTATTAAATATTTAGCAGATTATAAACTAGAAAAACAAGAGGTTAGTGACTCTTATATTTTGTTTAGTAATGGAAAACACGTTACTAATAATCTTATATATTTTGGAATTGATAATGTGCCTAATTTTGTTGATTTTAGGGATTTAAATAATCATGTTGGTAAATTAGTTGTTTCTGAGGGGTATATATCAGAAATAAAAAAAATAAACGGGTTAATCGATCGTATAATTTTAAAACCTGGAAAAAATGATTATAGGGAATTAGATATGTGGATGTATAATTGTAGTTATAGGGAACATCAAAATATTGATGTTTCTGATACTATCCAATTTACAGGAGTTCCAAAAGTATTTAAATCAAATAATAAGGATAATCATGGATCTATTGATTTTATTGATCTTAATCATATCAATAATAACCATAAAGGCAATGAAAAAATAAAACACAAAGTAAAACGTGAAAAAAACATTATATGTAATGATATTACTGTTAAAGAGCATTTTTATTTAGCTATTCATGATAAAAAGATTATAAGAAATATTAGAAACTCTCCAGAGTATAAAGATTGGGTTAATCGTGTTTTAACTAGGAATGATTCTACTTGTGTTATTTGTGGTGAAAAAAGATCCCTTCATACTCATCATTTGTTTAGTTTTATAAATTATCCTGATTACAGATTAAACCCAGATAACGGCGTTGTTTTATGTCGTTGGTGTCACTTAAAGTATCATGATATTTATGGGAAAGAAACAGCTAATCCAGTTAGTTTTATTGGGTTTTTAAAGGAGTGTAATGGATTATGAGTAATGAACCTATTAACTTCTTAATAGAGCATCAAAAAACATTATCAGAACTCTATTTTGAAGCATGTGCTGAAAAAGAAGCTATAAAGAAAAAACTAAACATAGCTAAACTTCCAGATGATACCATACTTGAAGAGTATACCATTGTAGATAACCTTATTAAAGCAGTTGCTAGGGTGGTATACAGATGACTAGATACGAGGATAAGGCAAAAGAGTATTATGAGAATCGTATAAGACCCGAACAATTAAAATACTTATTAAGACCTGTTATATATTCATTATTGTTAGCAGTTCCAGAGGGTTTAACAACAGAAGATATAACATATTTAATGAATAATACACGTGGAATACGACAATATAAGCTAGGATTCCAGAAAGTAGAGAGAATAATGAAAAATTATATGTATACTGGCAATTCTACTATTTTTATAAAACATGGAGATAAATGGAAACTAAGAAAATTAAACAGGGGGTGTAATGTGTGAAAGACTTGGAAGAGATTATAAAAGAACATTATCTAACTAATGATGAAACTTATAACAGTATAAGTGATTATATCATGTATAAATTAATAGCTAATGGGTTTAAAGTAGAGGATATTGAAAAGCTATTAGTGAGAATGTTAAAAATCCCAGATCGTGCTAAATTTAAAACACACCTTTTTTATAAATATGATTATGATCTGAAATGTGCTGTATGTGGAATTAAAGAGGGGTTGCAAATACACCATCTACAAGGAAAGGCTTCTTATCCTGAATTAGAGTATGATGAATCTAATGTTTGTTTTCTTTGTGATAGTTGTCATAAGATAGTTCATCATGGAGGGGGTAATGGAACGGATATTAAATTAAAAAGTAAGATTAAGAGTATTTTTAAGCAAAGAATGAATGGGAATATCTATTAATATATTTTTTTTTTTTTTTTATCTTGGATCTGAAAGAATACTATGACTGAAACTTTAATGAAATATTTCAGT
>WRNS01000237.1 GCA_009776495.1 Methanobrevibacter sp.
TATAACCCCTTACCTTCAAAAATTACAAAAATCAATGGTTGATTTAAAAAATGGAACAGGTCAATTAACAAAATATTTAAATGATAATGATAAACAACTTGGAAGTCAATTAAGAAATGTAAAAAATAATGAAGAAGCATTTATGCTCTTAATGGATGCAATAAATAAAGCACCAGATGAATTTACTAAAGCTGAAATAGCAACAGCTGCGTTTGGAAAAGCTGGCTTAGATATGGTTCACATGGCTAGTCAAGGAACGGAAGGTATTACTGCATTAAGAGAAGAAGCTAGAAAATATGGAATAATATCAAATGAAGCTGCTGCTGCATCTGAACAATATATTGATGCTCAAACAAAATTAAAGTCCGCATTAACTGGAGTTCAAACTGAATTAACAAGTAAATTATTGCCTAGCATTACAAATACAACAAACAAAGTCGCTGAATTTATAGCAAACTTTGATAATTGGGAACAAGTAATTAAAACTGCTGGTTATGTATTAGCTGGATTAACTGCTGGTTTAACTGCATTTTTAATTATTACAAAAGGTGCTGCTGCAATACAATCAATGTCTATTGCATTTAAAGCTCTTAATGCTGCTATTGCTGCTAATCCAATTGGTGCTATTGCAGTTGTAATAACTGCTGTTTTAATTCCAGCATTGATTTATTTATATAAAAATTGGGATATGGTTCAAACTTACCTACAACAAGGCATTGGAAAATTAGAATATGCTTTCAAGTGGTTTGCTTCTGTAATGAAAGAAAAGTTTATTGTTGCAGTAAATAGTATAAAAATAGGATTTATTTCATTAGCAGAAATTATTGCAACAAAAGTATTAGGTGGAGTTGCATCTTTATTAGAAGTAATGGGCAAATTACCGTTTGTTGGTGATATGTTCAATGCTGCTGCTGAAAAAGTTCGTAATTTATCAAGTGGTTTTACTGAGGCAACAAATGAAGCAAAAAGATTATCTCAAGAAACAATTAATGCAGCTAAAATAGAACAAGATGCTACTGAACAAGCATTAAAAGATAAATTAGCAAATATTGATGCAACAGCAAGAGCAAGACGTGCTGAATTAGAAGCGAATAAAAAATTAAATGAAGAACAAGCAGCCATAGATAAAAAAGCAGCTGATGATGAAATTGCTTTAATGCAAGAAACAGAAGCAGCTAAAACAGATGCAGCTTTAAGTGGTGAAGCAGAGAGAAAAGAGATAGCAATTCAATCATTAAAAGATAAATTAAGTCAAATCGCTTTAACTGAACAACAAGCTCAAAATGAACAAATTAATGCAGTTGAGCAATTTTTAATACAAAGAGCGACATTAGAAACTGATGATTTAGAAGCAAGAATTACTTACATAAAAGATATTCAAGCTCAAATGCTTGCTGATGAACAATTTATTGCAGAAGAAAGAATTGCTATTGAAGAAGCAAGTAATAATGCAATACAAAAATTGCAAGAACAACAAGCAGCAGCAGAACAAATTTTATTACAAAATAGACTACAAGCATATTCAGAATTTTTTACTGGATTTAGTCAATTATTAAATGTTTTAGGGGAAAAAAATAGAGGTTTTGCAATAGCAGGAAAAGTATTAGCTCATGCAGAGGCAGGAATTAATACTGCACTTGCAGCAACTAAAGCATTAGCAAGTGGACCATATCCATTTAATATAGCAATGATGGTTTCTACTATTGCTGCTGGTGTTGCTCAACAAATTAAAATTGCAACAACTCCAATTCCATCTGCTGAGACAGGTGGTAGATTTTTAGTTCCAAATTATGCAGGTGTTGACGGTGGGTTATTAAAAGTAAATAAAGGTGAAGTTGCTGAAATTACACCTAGAGGTATGACAGGGCAAAAAGAAAGTTTTAATTTCAAATTTGTATTTGGACAAACCGAATTTGCTTCAATAATAAATAGATTAGCAAGAAGTGGTGAATTACATACATTAGCACTTGCTTCAAATTTATAAAGGAATTATAAAATGAAAATACTTTTTAATGATAAAATACAAAATACAGATGCTCCAATAGAACTAAAAAAACCTGCATTATCTGATATATATAAACTAAATGAAACATTAATAATTAACTTTGATTCAATAGAAAAAATTAATTCAATTGGAATTGGCAATACTGATGGAACATATTTTAATATAAATGGAGAAGTAATTACTTTTACTGAAAACGGCTTATATATTATAAAAGAAATACAAACTGATACATTAGAAATTACAACTGATGCTACATTTATTGGACGTATTGGAGCAGGTATCGCTTGTAATATACCAATAGTAATTGCAAAAGAACCGGGATTTAATTCAACAGCTGAACCTCGAATAACTTTATCTGGACAAGTCGTAGAAGGAGCAGGTGGATATAATTATAAAACAATATCTTTAGATAGTAGATATAAAATAAATGAATTAATTATGAATGAAATTAAAAATGGTTATAAATATATTGGATTAGGCTATCCATTCTTTATAGATTTAAGTGTAGAGAGTTATAAATTACCATTTAATAAACTTTATGCAACTGAAAGAAACCAAAATCAATTAATCTTTCAATCTGGAGTTAAAAAGTATTTATATTCATATAGATTCGAATTTGAGGAAAGATTTTGATTAATTTTTTAGTAGAGATATCAATTAAATCGAATAATATTATTCATCCGACTCCAACAAACAATTATAATAAGCAATTTAATATTTATGAAATAAATATTAATCCAATTGAAAAAACTTATTGGACTGATTGGGGTGGAACTTATGACCATTTTATTGGAACACAAATTGAGTTGTATTATAGTCAATTTTTACAGAAAGTAAATAACGAAAATGAGTTAGAGGTTACTCCTTTTTCGTTATATATTACAAATGAAAATATTGTTTTAATAAATATTCCTAAACATCCATGGTTATACCCAGATTACTCAACAGAAAATGAAGAAGTTATTCCGTTTTTATCATCATCATTAAATCCAGATAAACCTTCAAATAATATTATTAGAGAAGTTAATGCTAAAACTAGATTAGAAATACCAAATTTCTCAATTAAATTAT
>WRNS01000238.1 GCA_009776495.1 Methanobrevibacter sp.
TTCAATTATTAAAAAAAATTTAAAATAAAAACAAAATCTTACTTAATATTAATGAAGTCTTCTAACATCACAATAATCAAATACAGAATCAAAGCTAACTATTTCTTCAATACCATAATCTTCCATAATAGCTAAGTATATGCATTCATTAATTGATAATCTTTCATCGAATTCTTGAAGTTTCTTTAACCCTTCATCAAAATAATCAGAATCATCGATTATTACAAAATCATTTAAAAGACCCATGTTAACTTTTCTGATTAAGTCCTTAGTTTTTTTATGTTTTAAATAAAGAATATTTATTACTTCAATTCTAATAAGATTAGAAATTACTTTTATATCTTCACTAGAATTCCATAGTCTAACTGCATGGAAATGTCTAGGATTTTTCTCTCCATCTTTATATTTTTTAATAAAAAAATCTATAATGACATTTGTATCAAAAAATATCATCTATACCCACCTTCTCTCATTCGTCTAACGGTTTCAACAGAATCAACATTTTCCCCATCATCAATAATGCCTCTTAAATCGTCCATATGAGTTTTTTCACCTTCAGAAGATTTTTTTATTAACTTACCATTACCACTTTTACTTAATCTTTTGAATTTTTCTTCTTTAGTTTCCAGATCTTCTTTGTTAATATTAGCTAATATTCGTCTAAATATTTGGGAAGGGTTTAATCCCGTATAATCAACTATTTCCTCTAATTTCTCAACATCTTCCTTATCTAAATAGATTGTTTTTGGAACATACTTACTTGTTTTTGAATCCACAATAATCATCCCTATTATTTTTACAAATTCCAAAGAAATTGTATACAAATTGTTAATATAATGTTAGAATTTATGGTTTAAAAAGTTTATGAAAAAAGTGTTTTTTGGTCATTGTTAATTGGAAAATAAGAATCAAAAAATTATTTAACTCTGATTATGGGCATAATTCTTGGATAAAATATATCGATTATTATCCTAGGTTCAATGGAAGTGCATTTTCTGAAGAGTTAGCAGATAGTGTAGGAGTTACAAAAACTGGTATAACTAAAAGTAGACAGTAAACAATGATATAAAATCATGGACTCTGAATAATTTAAGGACATAGTAAAAATAATATAATAGTAGTTACAAATAATAATTTAATTATGAATATGGGAGACAAAGTTTTATGAGTATTATAGAAGCAAATATCAATAAAGAAGAATTTATATTGCCTAATAATCAAAAACTAGTTGTTGAATATGGGATAAAAGGGGAAGATGATCCTATACCTGCAGATCCTTTTATGTTATCAGATATGAAAATAACAAGCCATAGGCGACTAACTTTGTTCGATGAATCTGGAGAATTAATAGGAACTAAAATTGAAAAAAACCCTCATGAAGTTGTTGCTCCTCCAGGAGTTGCTATTGAACTTTAATATTTTTTTTTATTTTTATATTCACTTACTTTAAGCCAATGAACTCAAAGGGGATTGTTGGCTTTTTTAATCAAAAAAATTCTTATTATAATTATAATCTATTTTTTTTAAACATATTTATTCTAAAAAAGACAATTATTATAAAGAGTTGGTTTAAATGTTAGGAGATATATGGGTAAATAAAAAATATGCTAAAGAAATAGAAGAAGATTTAATTTCTTTAGATGATTATATTCCTCCAGTCATCACAGGATGTATTGACGTGAAACGGAGAAATGAATATTTAAGCAATTCAGAAGATGGTCCAGAAATTATGAAGTATGGTCTAATTCGTAAATCTAAAAAACGAGATTTATCCCTCGAAGATGTGATTAGGTGTGTTAAAGAAGAGTTAATTAATTTTGTAGGGAATTATCCAGATTGGAAAAATCTTGTTAAACTAAACGAAATTTACCCTTTATAATTTTATTTATTTTTTTCATTAAATTTTATCATAAATAAATTATTTTAATTTTATTTATTTTTTATTTTTAATTTCACTTATTATACTATTAAACCAATAACCCTTCATGGTGTTGTTTTTTTAATAAACAAATTCCTGTATTATATAATCTATTTTTTTAACAAATTTATTTTAAATCATGCATTAATGAAAGCTATAAACAAATAGGAAGAGATATAAAATCACCTTCGAAAAAGATACTTTCCTTATTAAACAAAAACTGAAGAAGGAATTCAAAGCAGGTATTGAAAGCGGAAGGTATCATGAGAGAAAATCATATTCATCGCCGCTCGCATATCATAGTAAAGATAAGCAAATTCCTCTTTCAGAAGATTTTACTGAAAGTATAAAGCTGTATGTAAATAACAATACTAGACAAGATTTTATAAATAAGTTACCTAATAAAGCAAGTTATATAGAAAGTATTATAAAGATAAATATATAATCATATAATAAAAGGAAGTTATAAAAGTGATTTGTATAAAGGAAGATGTTTCTGAAGAAGTTTTCATACTTGATGATGGAACCAAGAAACTCATTGAATATGGCGAAGCTAATAATTTTAGAACTCCTGATGGGAAAATATCTCCAGAAATTCCATTAACTGCAGAAATCATAGAAAAATATAAATTAATCCCTTTAGAATGGAATAATTTTAGTGGTGAAGGGAAACTTAGTGCTGATGATATGAGAATAACTATTTTTGATAATGAAGGAAACATAATTTCTCAAGAATTTAAGGAGAATAAATATCAAGATGAAGAGAAACTTCAATATTTGTATCATAAAATTATTATAGAAAATCCTGATAAAATCTTTTAATTATTTTTTTTTTAATTTCACTTACTTAATATTAAGTCAATGAAACCCCTTTATGTGGTTTTGTTGGCTTTTTTAATAAACAATTCTTGATTATATATTTTTTAATTTTTTTAACATATTTCTTAATATTATGTTAGCAAAAGCTACTCTGACTTAGGATTCTGCGTCTTTTATTTTTGTTTACTTCTACATCCCCTAAAAATTTTATATATTGTTTTTTTATAGGATTGGTACTATTTTAATTTAATTTTAAATATAAAAAAATTTTTTATAAAATTAAAAAATATAAAAAATTAAAAATATTTTCTAAAATAAATTAAAAATAAAAAAAATTA
>WRNS01000239.1 GCA_009776495.1 Methanobrevibacter sp.
ATAATTTTATTTTTTTTTAAAATAAAAATAAAAAAAATAAAATAAAAATAAAATAAATAAACAAATAAATTCTATTATTTTATAAAAGAGAAAAAGAGAGAAAAATAGAGAGGAAGAGGGAGAGAGAGAGAGAGAGAGAGAGAAAAAATGAGAGAAAATATTAATTATAAGTTATAAGATAAAAATTATAAGTTAATAGTTAAAAGTTATAACTTTTATGTTACACTTGAAATCCACCTCTATGTTTAATATTTTTAAGTGAGATAAAATTATTTTAATAACATGAATAAAAAAAATTATTTTAATAATTTCAAAGCTTATAAGTTATTTAATGATTAAATTAATTATTGTAATGGATTAGGAGAAAAAATCATGGGATTTAAAGATTTAATAAAATTTAAAGAGGATAAAACCACGTTTATATTTATAGGAGGAAAAGGAGGTGTTGGTAAAACATCCATATCAGCAGCTACTGGTTTATGGATAGCTAAACAAGGAAAAAAAACCTTGATTGTTTCAACAGATCCTGCCCATTCGCTTTCAGATTCACTTGAAACATTTATTGGTCACGCCCCAACACTGATTATGGAAAATCTTTACGGGGTTGAAATCGATCCAGCCATAGCTATGGAACAAAAACAAGCGGAAATAGATAGTCAAAAATCAATAGCTAGTCCTGATAAAGCTATGGGATTAGATTTACTTGGTGATCAGTTAGATATTGCATCTTCAGCTCCTGGTGCCGATGAAGCAGCTGCTTTTGAAGTATTCCTGCAAGTTATGACAACTAATGAATATGATGTTGTTATTTTTGATACTGCTCCTACTGGACATACATTAAGACTTTTATCTTTTCCAGATCTTATGGATTCCTGGGTAGGTAAAATGATAAATGTTAAAACCAAGCTTGGAAGTTTGGCAAGTGCTTTTAAAAATATAATGCCTTTTATGGATGGTGATGATGCACAATCAACCGCTGATCTTGAAGAAACTAAAAGAAAAATTGATGAAGCAAAGAAAGTCCTGTCAAATCCAGAACAAACAACATTTAAAATGGTTGTTATTCCTGAAGAAATGTCTATCTATGAATCAGAAAGAGCTATTGAAACTCTTGATAAGTTTAACATGACTACAGATGGAATAATTGTTAATCAAATAATGCCAGACATTGATAACTGTGATTTTTGTAAGTCAAGGCACGACTTACAACAGAAACGCTTAGCTATGATTCATCAAAAATTCCAAGATAAATCTATTGGTGAAATTCCATTATTTAAGGAAGAAATCAAAGGAATTAAAAAGTTAAATGAATTAGCTAATGTTTTATACGAAGGAAAACCACATGATGAAATAGAAAAAGATGCTATTTTACTTTAAACTAGAAAAAATTTTATTTATTTTTAATTCATAAAAAAAAAAAAAAACTTATTAAAAATCTTATAAAAAAATCCATTTAAAATTTTCACATCAAAAAGAATAGAAAATTCTTAACTTAGAAAAAGTTATATAAATATAAAACAGATAATAATCAAGATATGTATTATTTTAAAATAAGAATGAAATAAAGAAAATTATTAAATTATTTAAAAAAATCAAGAATAAATTAAAATTTTATTTTATTAGAGGTAAAATTGTATCTTGATAAAAAAATTTTTTTATTTGGTAAAAATCAAATAGGGGCATTAAAATGGAAAAAACTAAGTATAAATACTTCCTAATTGGGTTAATTTTTTTATTTGTTATAGCTACATCTTTAAGTGGAGTATCGGCTGGCATAAATGATACTGACATAAACAACACCACAGATGCAAACAACACAACTACAAACAACACCACAGATGCAAACAACACAACTACAAACAACACCACCAACACAAACAACACAACTACTAATAATACCACCAACACCAGCAAAAACAAGTCTTTAACCCAGGCCAGTATAATAAATGCTGCTAAAACTGTAAACAAATATATATCTAAAAATAAAATACTACCTGACAGTATTGTTATTTCGGGATACCGCTATTCGATCCCTGAGCTTCTATATTTAATGTCTAAAATTATCAAGAGCAAGAAAATTAATTTAAAATCCTCTATAAAAGTCAAATATGATATACAAAATCCAAAAAATGCTACTGGAACTGGTTCAAAAGGAAAAATTTATTCTTATTACTATTGTAAATACGCAAACTCTATTATAAAATATATTGATAAAAATAAAAGAGTTCCAAACTATATAACTACTGCAGGTGGCAATAAATTACAATACCAAAGCGTGGTTTATGTATTTGCAAAAGCATTGTCTGCCACTAAAAATACTCTACCATACTATGTTTCTGTGAATATAAAAAAATCAACATCATTTAACATTTATATGCCTACATACATTAGAAACGCTAAGTATACCACTACAAAATTGGGAGAAGATGATAAAGGTTATGTTCAATTGATTGAAACCATTGGAGGTTCCTCATCAAAAGTTAAAGTAGCTTACATCATTGGAATACACCCTTTAGAAAACAATGCTCACAAATCTTTGTTTAACAATTTAATAGCTAAAGTGAAAAATTTACAATATAAATACTATATTTACCAAATTACCGTTACAAAAGGGGCTTCTGATTATGATGTTGGAAGAAAAAATGGTCAGTTACTTGCTCAAAAATTTGTGCTTCCGCATATTAAAAAAAATAAATATAATTTAGTCATTGATGTTCATGCTAATCAAGGAACCAAAGGAGGAAACTACAAAAAAACAAACTTCATATTTGCTCCTTTAAATAAATCTACTTCAAAAACTATTGCAAACACATTGATAAAAAGGATTCCAGGTTTATCATATTACTTCCCTGAAAGCCAAACAAGTCCTCATTATATCACTAATCCCCTAGTAAAAGAAGGATTTAAAACAATAATCTATGAAACTTATGTCTATGAAACTAAAGCAACTACTGACAAATATATGAAACAATTAATAGACAATGTGGATGCTTTAAAAATATAAGACCTTGAATAAAGAAAATAAAAAATTTTCAAATTTAAAAAAAAAAAAAAAAAAAATTAAAAAAAAA
>WRNS01000240.1 GCA_009776495.1 Methanobrevibacter sp.
TAGAATTAATTATATTTAAATTAGTAGATAAGGTATATTAGTAATTTGTTAATAGTTATTGAGATTTTTAAGAAATCCTGAAATAAAAAATAATTTATTTTTAAATGTTTTTAATGTATTATATGGTCTTAAAATGGTGTTATAATCATTAAAATATTTTTTTTTTATGTAAATGAGCATAAAATGATTTAAAATTAAAATTAATAAATGATAAAAAAAAGATTTACAATAAAATTAAAAAAAAATAGTGCTTAGAATAATAAAAATCAGTTATAGCTATAGATGAGAGAAATCTATAACTTAAGCTGATTTTTTATTCGTTTTAACTTTTAAATAATTATTTATTAAAATTTGGAATATATGATTATAATATCTTAGTCGAAAATAAAAGTCTTCAATAACCATAGATGAGAGAATTCTAAAGAAATGAATTTGACTTCTAATTTCATTTAAGGTTATAAACTTTAGCAAACTTTAAAATAATAATCATTTATCAGTTCCAATGATTTCAAGCATTTAATCCTAATGGTTACTGAATGTTTCCCTTCTTTTTTGACACTGAAATTTAGAACACTTGAAATATTATCATAATTATTTTGCATATATATGCAGAGTTAATTGGTCATTACTACTTTATATATTTATCTATTTTTATTAGGAATCATATTTTTTTTATTATCCATTCCTTGTGTATAAAAAAAAAAATATTTATGAAGTAGATTAATTATGAATTAAATATTTTAACCCAATGTTCTTTGTTACTATTTTTAACTTAAGTTTTTCAAAAAAAGGATTACCTGCTTTATCTTTATCAATAGCTATTTTATAATATACTTTTTCCTGAAAATTCTTCTTTAAAATTAAAATATCATTGTTTCTAATTTCATCTTCAANAAATTTTATATTTGGATAATCAAAAATAATTTCATATAAATTATAAGGTTTAATTTCTACAATNTCAGCAATAGCTAATGTTTCAAGGGTTGATTTGCTATAAGCCCTAATTAAACCACTACTACCAAGTTTAATCCCACCAAAATACCTAGTTACAATTGCAACAATATTCATTAAATCATTTTTTTTTAAAACATTTAAGATAGGTTTTCCTCCAGTTCCGCTTGGTTCTCCATCATCATCATATCCTTCTCCATCAAGGGTTATATATGCAGAGCAATTGTGACTTGCATCATAATACTCACCTTTAACTTTATGAACTATTTTTTTAGCCTCAATTGATGTTTCAGCATTGAATATCCTACAAATAAACTGTGATTTTTTTATGGTTACATCTGCTTGGGAAGACTTAGCTATTGTTTTCATAATACCTTCATTATTTTAATAAATATTAATTTGACTATACTTTTTAAATCTTATTTTATAGATTATAATTATTATCATTTTTTTTTTTTTGAAATTTCTTAATTTTTTAAAAGCATCCTTAATTTATAATTTTTTGTGAAACATAAATATAAATATAAATAAAATTAATTTGATATTGTATTGATTATTTAAATTAATTAAATTTTTTAGAAATTTTAAATTTAAAATATAAGGGTGATTTTTTGGATCAAGAGAGTAACTCAGCGAAAATTTTAATTTTTTTTTTAATAGCTATTTTCGCTTTTGGAATAAGTAATATTTCAGCTATATTAACTCAAGATTTGTTTAACTTTGATTATTTTAATCTTATTAATAAATCAGATGAGCCTTCAAATATTTTAGATTCCAATGTTACTCCAAACGATTCACTTAATTTTATTCCTGATTCAAATACCAAAAATGATTCTAATAATAGCGATAATAATAGTAATATTGTGAATAATTCGGATACTACTGTAGAAGAAAATACTCCACAGGAAACTTTCATTGTGAAAATATTCTTCAAATAGCTTTTTTTTTAAATTAAAAAGATTAAAATTAAAATTATACCAATTTTTTTATAGGATGTTAAAATGAATAATGATAATTCTAATACTAATACTAATTCTAATGATTTCAATAATAATGTTGAAAGAGCTTATACTCGCAAGAGAAAAAGGTGGGAACGATTTGACGGATATAAACTTAAAAATATACCATCTTTTCAGAAGTTGATTCCTTTTACAATGAGAACCCGTGCAGGATCAACTAATTATTTTGAGATAGTTTATGATGCAAGTGAGATTGTAAAGTATATAGATGAAAAAAATAGAAATTTAGAAAAAAATTCCGATTCAAATAATCCTACTAAACAATACACTTACACTCAATTTTTTATAGCTTTGATAGTTAGGATGTTTGCTCTTAGACCTAGGTTAAACAGATTTGTTTCTAGAAAAAACATATACCAAAGACATAACATTGAAGTTGCATATATGGTGAAAAAAGATTTTTCAGATGATGGTGATGAATCAACAACTGTAGAGACTTTTGAGAGAGATTCAAATATAGATGATGTTGGAAATATAATTCATGATTCTATTAAGGGTGTGAAAGAAACTACTGAGGACAACACTGGAAATTTTGCAGATTTTTTATTCAAGCTTCCTAATTTCCTTGTTTCATTTATAATATGGATTTTTGATGCTACAACTTATATTGGTTATTGTCCAGCTGTTTTGAGAAAAATAGATATTATGCAGTCATCTGTCGTGTTTACAAATGTTGGTAGTATTGGATTGGAAACGACACCTCATCATCATTTATATGATAGAGGAACTTCTTCTATACTTATTAGTGTAGGCCGTATTAGAAAAGAAAAACATCTAACCGATAATGGTATTGAAGAAAGGGATGTAGTTGATTTTAAGATTTCTATGGATGAGAGAATAGCTGATGGTTTTTACTTTGTTAAATCATTTGAACTTTTAAAAGAAATTTTGGACAATCCTCAACAGCTTGATGACCGTTTAAAAGAAGTTCCTATTGATGAATAATTTTTTCTTTTGATTAAGTGAGATTCTTTTTTGATGAATGATTTTAAAAACCTTTTTAAAAATAATTTTCAATATTAGAAAAACTTTTATAATCTTCAAAAATAACTTTGAAAAAATAGTTAAGTCTGAAATTTTCCAAAAATTATTTAA
>WRNS01000241.1 GCA_009776495.1 Methanobrevibacter sp.
TATTAATCATTTATTTAATGTAAGTAAAGCATATTATTTTGAAAAATTCTATGATAAATAAAAATCAATAAATTATTGTTAAAAGAAATAGTCATATTGAAAACGAGCTGAAGTGGATAAAATGGAAAATAGTTGTAATATTGAAAATAATGAGTATTTTGCAAAGATGCTTAAAAAAAATCTGAATTTAATAAATTCCCCCGTTGCAATTAAATTTATTTTAAATGAAGAAGAAATACCAAATAATGTCACTAAATTAAATAATAAATTAAGACATTGTGAAATGGTTAAAAAAGCTTCCAAAGGAGATATTTTTTACGCAACATCTGATGAACAGTTATGTAAAGGTGGTTCATCTGCATTGGGTCTTGAAAAGCTTCCTAAAAAAATCAAATCAGGCGAATTTTATTATGAGCTTGGAAGGTTTAAAAGTATTGGTTCAGCAAAGAGAACATTAGATAAAATTCCTAAAATTGATTTAAAAAGCTATGGAATTATTTATTCTCCTTTAGAGTTAGCTGATATGGAACCGGATGTTGTTGTGATAATAGCTAATCCAAAACAAGCTATGGAAGTGTCTCAAAGCTTGGTATACACCTTAGGTGGGAGAGTAAAAGCTGATTTTTCAGGGATTCAATCTGTCTGTGCAGATGCAGTAGCTGGTCCTTTTACTAATCAAAGAGCAAATATTAGTTTAGGTTGTACGGGATCAAGAAAATTTGCAAAAATAAACGATGAAGAGCTAATCATAGGTTTGAATGGGGAAAATATAGGCTGCACCATCAATGCTTTAAATAGTATACAATAGTTTTTTTATAATTTTTATTATTATTCTTATTATTTTTTTTTTATTATTATTAAATAACATTAGTAACCAATAGAGGAAATAAATATTTATAAACTCTCTAAAATTAAATTATAATCTTTTAGTCTATTTATATTAATTAACTCGTATTGGTTTTCCTCTTCAACAGCAAAAAAAATAAATCCATCATCAAACATTTTTTTAAGTATTGGATTTAAATTGTCATTTTCATTTTTAATATATTTAGCTAACTCCAGTCTATTTGCTGCAAAGGGCATTCCAAGACCTTCAGCACTTTTTAAAAAACCTATTTTTTTTCTTCTTAAAATTGAAATAGTTTTTTTTGAGAATTTAGTGTTTAAAATAGAATTTAAAATATTGTCATAAGTTGATTTAGATACTGTTGGTTGATCACCAGCTACACATAGGACAATATCAGCGTTAGTTTGATTTATTCCATTAAGTAATGATTGGGAAAGATTTACTTCAATTGGATTATTTTTTACAATATGGATTCTATTATCATCTAATTTTAAGATAATTTTTTCAATTTCATCTGCAAAATGACCTAGAACAACAATACAATCATCGATATTAGATGATAGCACATTGTAAATTGTATTTTCAATAATGGTTCTATTATTAAGTGGTAACAATAACTTATTTTTTATAGGTAATTCCTTTTGAAGCTGATCTTTTTTCATTCTTGAATTTTTTCCAGCAGCGGTTATTATTGCAGAAACTTTAATAATTTAACACAAACCTTTAAATTTATTAAAAAATTTTATTTTACTTAGAGAATACTTTTTATTATTTAATCATTTAATAATCTTTTAATTATTTTATCATAATTAAAAAGTTAATTTGGAACTAATTCCACTATTCTAGATTTTATAACCATTGAAGTTCCTTCACCCTCTGTCCACATAATAATTTTTACAGGGTTTTTCCCAGTATTGGTAACTTTAATATCAGAACTTGGATTAAAACCAAAAAGAACAGCTTCAAAATCCCAATTCATACCTGTTGGAAGGGGAAAACCTTGATTTAAGACTGCTGCTCTTAAAGCTCTTGCAGGAGGGCAAACTCCATGTGAAGCTCCACCACCTGGTGCTTTCGGGTCTTTAGAGACAGTAAAACCAACAATATTTTTCCCAGATGATGTTGAACCAGGAGGGATGATAGTGTTATTCCAAGCATCAGCAAATTGTTTTGCGTTGTAAGCTCTATTTGCATTGTTATATTGAGGATAAGAACCTAAATAACTATAAAAATCATCGCTAGATTTTTCTTTATAATCTTTCATAAAAACTAGTATAGCTGTATTTAGAGGATAATTGGTGAGGTAATCATAGATATCTTCTCCAAAGTAATTTTTAACTTCCTTTGGAGAGAGAAAACTTCTTCCATCACTAAAGTTAGATAGTCCATATTCAATTGCTAACTTGTCTCCAACATCAGCTTTTTTATACCATGCTAAAATATCTTCTGATTGGACAAAATCATGGGGGACTGTATTGTTATTAATGTTCTCCCCTGAAATAGATTTTATTGTTATATTATTTTCAACAATATCTAATCCATCTTTAGTCTTAACAGCATATGTATAAGGTGCTGAAGTCGCCCATAAAAAGTTTTTTGGAGCTTTTACTGAAATCTTTTTATTTTCAACAACTAGCATACCAGGTCCATTAATATTAGCTATTCCAGAATTAGAAATTCCTTCTTCCGTAATTTCAGATATAGGTACATTTACAGTTCCAGTTGAAAGAGAAAAAATTAAACCTATAATATCTAACTGTATNATTTCNTTATAAACATATTTTAAATTGGTTGCTGTAGGAAACCTTCGAATATTTGAATCTTCAATAACATCGGTGCCATTCATAACNGTACTTCCAACTTTTANCTTAGCTACCTCAGCAATATTTTCATCTGAAAAATCATTCACTGTTATTGCTGAAAATGGCGTTATAATCAGAACAATGAATAGTAAACCTATAAAAATTTTAAAAGACTTTTTTTCCCAATATTTTTTAATAATTTTTAAGCCTCCATCAATAAATTTATTAATTACATTATCATTAAAGAACTTGTAAAATGGTGAAATTGTTTTATTTGATTATTTAATTAATTTATAACACTTTTTTTAATTATTTATGACACTTTTTTTAATTTTTTATAAAAATTTTTTTTATAATTTCTTTTTACTTTTCTAATTTTCTAAACATTATTATTTCTTAGAATTACTTATTGATA
>WRNS01000242.1 GCA_009776495.1 Methanobrevibacter sp.
AAATAATTGGGAAAAATCCAAGAGTCACTCTTTGGTCTGCAAAGTCAGCAGCTGTTTTTAGATATTTAAGAAAAACTGAACCAGAATTTAGTATTAGTAAAGAAGCATCCAGATTAATTGATCAAGCTGTCCAATCTAAATATCCTGAAATTTGGGAATTATTTAAAAATATTGAGAAATAGTATAAATTCTTTAAATCAACGATTTTATTTATTTAATAATTTTTTTTTATAAATAAAATGATTTTTAGTTTAATATGTGTCTAAAGCAGTTTGATAGCTTCCTTCTAATTTTATAAATGGTTCTGCCCTTTTAACCACCACTCCCAATGTTTTCAGCTCTTCGATTTTTTGAAATGCCTTTTTCTTCCTAATAGCTATGATTTTCTTAGCAGATATTGTTCCAATGCCTGGAACTCTTATTAAATCATGATAATTAGCTAAATTTATTTCTAATGGGAAAATATCTTTTTCAAGTGCTGCTAAATATTTTGGATCTTCATCTAAGGATAACAGGCCTTCTTCATTAAAAACTAGTTCATTCACATCAAAATTATATGAATTTATTAATGCATCTGCATGGTATAGCTGTGCAGATCTTTTTTTATCAGATTCTTCCTTTTTTTCAAATTCCGTCCCTTCAACAGGAGAAAACGAACTAAAATAGCTACGTTTCAAATTTACTTTTTTATACAATGTTTTTATTTGAGATAAAACATCAAAGTCCGAATCATTGTTAGCTCCTATGATAAGCTGAGTTGTTTGGCCTGCCCTTGCAAAGTTAGGATTCCTTTTTCCAATAGAGCTAATCCATTTTAATCTTCTCATAATATCTTTAGAATAATCTTTGGTTGATGATATTTCAGAGAGTCCATCAGAACTTGCTGCTTCAATATTTAAACTAACTCTATCTGATAAGGACATAGCTCTTTTTATAGAGTCATAGCTAGCTCCAGGAATAACTTTTAAATGAATGTAGTCATCATATCCATGATCTTTTCTTAAAATCCTTGCTACCTCTACAAGATTTTCCATGGTGTCATCAATATCATTAGCTATTGCTGAACTTAAAAATAAGCCATTGACATAGTTATTATTATAATAATTGAGAAAAGCTGTAGCTAATTCTTCTGGATTCAATGATAGTCTTGAAAAATTTCTTTTAGATTGATTAATACAATATTTACAATCATTAACACATTTATTTGACATTAAAACTTTAAATAATGGCACTTTACAACCATTCGCTCCAGTTGCATGATAAATTCCAGGAAGATTAGCATCAGAAGTTTTATTATGATTTACATAATCACAAAGATCATATTGTGCAGAATCACTTAAAACTTGCATTTTCTTCAATGTACTCATGGTAATCAATATGTTCTTTAAATATTATTATCTTTTCCATCTGAAATCTATTATATTATTTTTTGATTAGCAATTCACAACTACGAATTGTCAAAAACTTGAGATTTTTTAATTATTTTTAATATTAAAATTAAAATTTTAAAAATATTAAATTTAAATAAAATCAAAAACTAAATTTAATCATGAAAGTACTATTAGCTGGAACAGGAAGTGGTGTAGGTAAGACTACTATTTCAACTGGAATCATGAAAGTATTGTCAAAAAAATACAATGTACAACCTTTTAAAATAGGGCCAGATTATATTGACCCAACTTATCACACATTAGCTACTGGAAATACTTCAAGGAATTTAGACTCTTTTTTCATGGATGAAGAGCAGATAAAAGCCTCATTTAAACGTGGAATCGAAAAAAGTAATGGGGATATTAGTATTATTGAAGGAGTTAGAGGCCTTTATGAAGGATTAAGTCCGACTGGCAATGTTGGAAACAGTGCTTCAATAGCTAAAGCTTTAGATGCTCCAATAATACTGATTATGAATGCTCGTAGCTTAGTTAAAAGTGCAGCAGCTATTGTACTTGGTTTTAAACAACTTGATCCCCAACTTAAAATAGAAGGAGTTATTTTAAACAAGGTCAAAGGCAAAAGACACTATAAAAAAGCAAAGGAATCAGTAGAAAAACTTACAAATACGCAGGTCATTGGTGGAATTCCAAGAGATGAGAGTTTAGCTGTTGATGAGCGACATTTAGGTTTGGTTCCAGCACTTGAGAAAGAAACAATAGCTAATAATATTGAAAAGTGGGCGGAAGTTGTAGAAGCCTACATTGATTTAGATGCTTTAATTGAGATAATGAAATCTTCTTCTAAGATTAAAGTAGCAAACTCAGAACTTTGGAAGATAGCTAATAAAAATCCATCAAAGATTGGTGTAGCTATTGATGAAGTTTTTAACTTTTATTACCCTGAAAACTTAGAGTCACTTGAAGATAATAAGGCAAAAATCATTCCATTTAGCCCACTTAAAGATGAAACAATTCCAGACGTCGATGCATTGTACATAGGTGGAGGATATCCTGAAATATTTAAAAAAGAACTTTCAGCTAATGAATCAATGTTAGAATCAATTAAACAGTTTAGTGTTGATAAGAATCCTATTTATGCTGAATGTGGTGGTATGATCTATCTTTCAAAAGCTATCGATGGTAGTAAAATGGTTAATAACTTTCCTTATGAATCATTCATGACAGAAAAAGTTCAAGGTCTTAGCTATGTTATTGCCAAGTCATTAGATAATAACTTAATTTCAAATAAAGATGAAGTATTCAGAGGCCATGAATTCCATTATACAAAAATTGATATAGAAAATAAAAAACCTAACCTTGCCTTTGATATTTTAAGAGGAAGGGGTATAGCTAATAACAAGGATGGAATATTTTTAAACAATTCATTAGCTAATTTCATACATATTCATGCTTGTTCTCATCCAAATTTCGCATATAACTTTACAAAAAACATAACTGAATCATGATACTCATAAGAATGAATTTTTAATTAATTTTGATATATTTTTTATAATTTTTAATAAATTTTTTTAATTTTTTATTATTTTTTTTAATTTTTATATTATTTTTTAAAATTTTTATTTAATTTTTTTAATTTTTAATTAATTTTGTAATTTTTAATATTAT
>WRNS01000243.1 GCA_009776495.1 Methanobrevibacter sp.
ATATTCCATAAATGATTATTCCAATTTTCAGCTATTTTTAACTAAAGTTAAATAGCTATTATTAAAAACTTTAAGCTATATAACTAATTATTACAAAATATAGAATAACGTTCTAAAATAAAACTTATTGCTATAATATGAAACAAATTATTTAGATAAATTTATAATTAAATTTAACAATTTAATTGTATTATTGAAATTATTTATAAAATAAATCTAATGTACAATATCAAAAGAGAATGAGGAGTTTTTTTTATGGATAAAGAAAATGAAAATTTTGGAAAATCTGAAAACACAGAGTCCTTAGGAGAGAATGCTTCTACTCAAGGTGAGAGAGATTTTCAATTGAACAAAATTAGCTGTCCTTCATGTGGAGGGGTTGTGGACATTACCGAAGATCAAGAATTCGCAATTTGTCCATTTTGCCGTCACCAATTATCAGTTGTTAAAGAAAGTCTGGATTTAACTATTGATAGAGGAGTTTTGATGAAATATAATGGTGAAAGCCGTGAAGTTGAAGTTCCTCCTGGTGTTCGAGCTATAAGTAATACAGCTTTTTTTCAACAAAACACTTTAACAAAAATTATTTTGCCTGAGGGACTAAATGAACTACAAGGAGGATTTTACGGTTGCAGTAGTTTGGAGACAGTTATATTGCCCGATACTATAGAAAATTTTCCACCAAGTGTTTTTCAAGGTTGTATCAGTTTAAAATCAGTAGTGCTACCTAAATACTTAAAAAATTTAGGGATGAACGCTTTTTATGATTGTTTAAAACTCACTTCCATAGAAATACCTCCAATGGTAAAAACAATAGAAGCAGGAATTTTTATGAACTGTGAAAGTCTGGAAACGATTTTTTGCTATGAAAATACAAAATTTGGGAAAGACTATAATTTTATAGGTTGCGATAGTTTAGTTTCAATAAATGTTTTAGATAGTAAAACTGGGGAAACAATTTCAACAAAAAGAATTGTAGACGCTGAGTATGGAAATTCTAAAGTTATAGAAGAAGATAGTGGAGTAGAAAATGATAGTAATGCTGTAGAAGATGCTGGCAACACTAAAAAATCTTTAAAGTTAAGTGATTTTTTTAGAAAAGGATGAGGAGTTTTATTATGTGTCAAAAAAGTAGTATAAAAAAGTCTCAAAACAAAGAGTCTATAGGAAAAAATACAATACTCATAACAAGGAGGTTTTAGATTGAAAGAGGTAACTTGTCCTTCCTGCAGTGGTGTTGTGGAAGTTGGTGACGATGAAATTTTAGTAAATTGTCCATTTTGCCGTAACCAATTTTCAGTTATTAGAGAAAGTCTAGATTTTACTATTGATAAAGGGGTTTTAATAAAATATAATGGAGAAGATAGCGAAGTTGAAGTTCCCTCTGGTGTAACATCTATTGGTGTTACAGCTTTTCTAGATAAAAACACTCTAAGTAAGATTGTTTTGCCTGAGGGAGTAACTGAGTTGCAGAGTGGCTTTATGCGCTGTAGTAATTTAGAGACAATAATCTTGCCAAATAGCTTAGAGATTATTCCACAAATGGCTTTTCAAGGTTGTATCAGTTTAAAATCCTTAGTTTTGCCTAAAAACTTAAAAAGTTTAGGTGAAATGGCTTTCTATGATTGTAAAAAACTAAGTTCTATAGAAATACCTCCGATGGTAGAAACAGTAGATTGTGCTGCTTTCTTTGGTTGTGAAAGTCTGGAAACGATTTCTTACTATAAGACTACAAAATTCACTGGAGAACATTTTCAAGGCTGTGGAAGTCTTAGCTTAGTAAATGTGTTAGATAGTAAAACTGGGAAAATAGTTTCACAAAAAAGAATTGAAGAAGATGAATATGGTCTTCGAAGATTCTAGATGATGAGTAGGGTATTTAAGATTGTAGATGATGTGTTTGTTCTTTGAAGATTGCAGATGATGAGTAGAGTATTTAAGATTGTAGATGTGTGTTTGTTCTTTGAAGATTGCAGATGATGAGTAGAGTATTTAAGATTGTAGATGATGATTATAAAATAAATGTACCATTACAATATCAGTGAATGAGGAGTTTTATCATGGATAATGAAAATGATATTTTGAGAAAGTTTCAAAAAGATGAACCTATTGGAGAAAATGTATTAACTTCTGACAATAAAGTTTTTCGATTAAAGAAAATAAGTTGCCCTTCTTGTGGCGGTGCTGTGGAGGTTAACAAAGGTGAAGAATCAGCTACTTGTCCATTTTGCCATAACCAGTTTTCAATAGCTAAAGAAAGCCCAGATTTTACTATTGATAGGGAGATTTTGGTCAAGTATAATGGTAATAAAAGTGAAGTTCAAGTTCCCTTTGGTGTTCGAGCTATTGGTACAGCAGCTTTTCAAAATCAAAGCACTCTAAGAAAGATTGTTTTGCCTGAAGGAGTAACTGAGCTGCAGGGGAATAATTTTCATGGCTGTAGTAATTTGGAGACAGTGATCTTGCCAAACAGCTTAGAAAATATTCCACAAATGACTTTTGCAGGTTGTGCTAGTTTAAAATCCATAGACTTACCTAAAAACTTAAAAACTATAGGTGCTGGAGCTTTTGGTGATTGTAAAAATCTAACTTCAATAGAAATACCTCCAATGGTAGAATCAGTAGATATTAATGGAGTTTTTTTTGGATGTGAAAGTCTGGAAACGATTTCTTCCTATGAGAATACAAGATTTAAGCGAGGCTATATCCAAGGTTGTGATAGTCTTAGTTCAATAAATGTTTTGGATAGTAAAACTGGGAAAGTGATATCAAAAAAACGAGTTTTACTAGAGGAGTTTACATCTTATAAAACTATAGAAGATGTTTAATGATTAAGAAGAAAGATAATAGATCAAGATTTAAATTTCTAATTTTCCTAAAAACGTGAATTTTCTCATATTTTACTAGCTAAACAGGATAAATATAATACTAATAAACCATTTCTTGATGTAATTTATTTTTCTTATTTTTAATTTATATTTCTTTATTATAATTTATTTTTCTTATT
Organism: Methanobrevibacter sp.; assembly: GCA_009776495.1. GTDB lineage: Archaea > Methanobacteriota > Methanobacteria > Methanobacteriales > Methanobacteriaceae > Methanorudis. The sequence continues at coordinate 3,008 of WRNS01000243.1, forward strand.
TTTTATTTATTTTTCTTAATTATGATTTATATTTCTTATTTTTAAT
>WRNS01000244.1 GCA_009776495.1 Methanobrevibacter sp.
AATTCAATATTATAAATAGTAATTAATGATTTTAATGATTATATCATATGATAAAAAATTTTAATATTTTTTAAAAGGATTTAGCTATTTTTTATAAATAATAACCTTTGTAAATAGTTTCATGCAAATGTTTCTGATATTTTTGCAAATGTATCTGATATTTTTGTTAATGTAGTGAAGTGCTTAAGATCATTTTGGTGGTGGGAAAGTGAATAGAAAAAACAGGCTCCTAATGGGAATAGTAATAGTAGGACTAATTGGAGTAGGAGCTTTATTTTACGGCATGTTTTTTAATGGTCCAGATTTGTCTCAAGGAAAAAAATCAATACTTGTTTTAGCTGTTGATAAAGGTGAGCAACCAGGTCTTGGTGGTGTGGATATGGCATTCATGGTCGATTTAGAAAATGGAAGTATAAAAAAGTTTACTCCTATATACCCTGGAGGAATGAAACACCCTACTCAGCCTGCCCCAGGTAATCTTCCTGGAACGATGCTTCTTCATGATTCACTGTGGAATAACGATAACGGTGAAGGTATGGAATATGCAAAAGAAATTGTAGAAGCAAATACTGGAATGAAAGCTGATGCAGTTGTAGCAATCACAAATGAAGGATTAGATGCTATTATAGATTCTATTAGGCCGTTTGAAGTTAATGGAGTAGTAAGTGATCTCGATGCCACAAGTATTGTTAGAGAAAATGATCAATTGTATGGAAATGGTATGACTAGAGGAGAGGCAGTAATGGTGCTTGTTAAAGCCCTTTCAACAGCAGCTAAAAATCCGGATAAAAGAAATACAATGGTTCAAACTGCTTTAGACGAATATTCCAAGGGAAATATTATTATGTCTCCTGAAGGATCTTTCACCAGTTTATTAGCTACAAAAGGTTTTGATGCTCTTTTGAATTAAAATTCATTCACAATCAATCAAGTTAACTTTAAAAGATTTTTTAATAATATCATTTATTTATTCCAAGCTACCTTCAATGATGATTCAATAGCTGTAGCTATTTCTGATAAGTCTTCTTTATTGTGTGCACATGAAATAAAATTACATTCAAATTGACTTGGAGGAATGAAAACACCGTTTTTCAACAATTCTCTAAAGTATAGTAAAAATCTTTCTGAGTCAGATTCCTTAGCTATTTCATAGTTAAGGACTTCCTTTGGATTAAAATATATTTGAAACATTGAAGATAATCCTACAAGATTTATATCTAAATCAAGGTCTTCTATTATTTCAGCTATTTTATCCCTTAAAAAATCTCCTTTTTTATTTAAATCCTTATAAAATGTTTGGTCCAANTGATTTAATGNTGAAATTCCTGCNGTTACTGATATTGGATTTCCATTAAATGTTCCAGCTTGGTACACATTTCCAGATGGAGCAATCATTTCCATGATTTCTTTCTTTCCACCAAAAGCACCCATAGGAAATCCTCCACCTATTATCTTTCCAAAGGTAACAAGATCTGGAATCGTATGATAGTAAGTTTGAGCTCCTCCCTTTGAAAGTCGAAAACCAGTGATTACCTCATCAAATATTAATAAAATATTATTTTCCTCTGTAATCTCTCTTAAAAATTCTAAAAATCCTTTCTTTGGTTCAACACAACCAATATTCCCCATTACTGGCTCAACAATTACAGCAGCTATTTGATCTTTTTCTCTTTTTATCAAATCTTCTAAAGCTTTTTCATCATTGAATGGAACTGATAAAGTATTTTTTGTTGTATCCTTTGGTATTCCAAGGGAATCTGGAAGTGTAGCTGCTCCAGAACCAGATTTAACGAGGACATAATCATGTGCTCCATGATAGCTACCTTCAAACTTGATTATCTTATCTTTTCCAGTGAATCCTCGAGCTAATCTTATTGCACTCATTGTAGCTTCAGTTCCTGAATTTACAAAACGAATCATCTCACAGCAGGGAACCCTGTCTACAACCATTTTTGCAAGTTTTATCTCATTTTCAGTTGGAGCTCCATAGCTAGTTCCATTACTTAGTTGTTTAGCTATTGCTTCGGTTATCTTTATATTACCATGACCTAAAATAATTGGCCCATAACCAAGACAATTATCAATGTATTCATTTCCATCTACATCCCATATTTTAGAACCATGAGCTTTTTTGACAAAAAAAGGATAAGGTTTAAATGCTCGAACAGGAGAATCAACTCCTCCGGGTAAATATTTTTTTGATTCTTCAAATAATTCCTTAGAATTCATTTTATCACCAAATATTTTTGATTAATTGATTGATTAATTGATAATTAATTGATTGATAAATAATCTTATTTTTTAGAACTTTGAATAAGTGAGTTAACAATAGCTACTGCTACTGGGGTTCCACCTTTAGGACCATTAGTGGTAATATTTGGAATCGATGTATTTTGAAGCTTTTCTTTTGAATCGGCAGCTCCAACAAAACCAACAGGGACTCCAACTATTGAAGCAATGCTAATTTCACCTGCTTCATACAATTCAATAGCTTTGTACAATGCTGTTGGAGCATTTCCAATAGCTATTATTCCTTTAAAATCATTTTTTGCAGCGTATTCAATAGCTGCTGCAGCTCTTGTTATTTTTTCTTCTTTAGCTATTTTTTTAACCATTTCATTTTTAATATAACACTCAACATTCCCCTCATATTGAGTTATTCCAGCTTTTACCATATTTATATCGGTTAATATATCTTCTTTATTTTTTAATGCTTTTAAGCTATTTGATACAAAGTTAGGGCTAATTTTGACTAATTTTGCATATTCACTGTCAGCTGTTGAATGAACAATTCTCTCTACAATGTCCTGTTCTTCCAAAGTCAAATCTTTTATTTGATCTTTTATGAGTGATCTAACTATTTTTCTACTTTTTTTAGCTATGTCGTAACCTTCTTTTGTGGATGCTCCCATCATTTTATCACTTTTAAAAAGATTTATACTCAATTTTATTAAATTACATTATAAAATCATTTAAAAAATAATTAAATTAAAAAATTATAATATTATCTTAAATAAATAATTTTTGAAAATATTTTTAAAATAATAAATT
>WRNS01000245.1 GCA_009776495.1 Methanobrevibacter sp.
TATAAAATTATTTTTTAGAATATTTTGAATTTTAATATGATGAAAAATATTAATTTTTTTTATAAAATTATTTTTTTAAATATTTTGAATTTTAATATGATGAAAAATATTAATTTTTTTTTATAAAATTATTTTTTTTGAATATTTGGAAATTTTAATATGATGAAAAGTATAAATAATTAATAATTAATAAAATTTTTCAAAATATAATTTAATTATTTGAAAGTTGATGGGGACTTGATTTGGCAAAAAAAGATCAAAGTAAAAAAATGAAAAAGAGAATAGAAAGAAATAAAAAAAGGAACTTAGATAAGAATAAAAATCAGGATAAAGAAGATAATCTGGATAAAAAGGATAATTTAGAAAAAAAAGAAATAGGAGCTTATATAGAAATAGCTGCCTTTATTTTAATTATTGTAATCGGATTATTAGTTGCTCAACACTTGAATGTTGTTGTATCAGAAAGTATGGAGCCTGCATTTTACAGAGGAGACATAGTAATCGTTGAAAAAACAAATTTTCTTGGTGCTAATGAATTTAATCCTGAAAATGTGAATGTTGGGGATATAGTTGTATATAACTCCCAATGGTATGATAAAGGTCCGGTAATTCACAGGGTGATTAATAAAACAAATATTAATGGAACGACTTATTATATTATTAAAGGAGATAATAACCAGGATCCCGATCCATTTCCAGTTGAACCTTCAAGAATCACGGAAAGAGTAGTGACTATTGGTGATACACCTTTAATTATTCCTAAAGTAGGATACATAACAATATGGCTTAAAGGATTATAAAAACCTTTGCGATATCAGTTAACTCCATGATAGTCTTTTGTTTAAAATTTCTGTAAATATCTCCTCAGCTCATGTATCATAAACACTATCAATAAGTTTAACTATTTAACAACTTCTTTGAATACTTTTCCAATAGCTTCGTTAATTATTAAATTAGCATAGCTATCGTATTCTGTTGCACTTTTGTTTATAAGGATTAAGTTCTCTCCTTTAAAATATTGGATAAGTCCTGCTGCTGGATAAACTACTAAAGATGTTCCTCCAATGATTAAAGTTTCTGCATTAGCTATATACTCGATAGCTGCACTCATAGTAGTATTATCTAAGGGTTCTTCATATAATACAACATCTGGTTTTATAATCCCTCCACAACTACAAGTTGGAATTTCTGTTGACTTAAGTATATGGTCAAGGCCATAGCTACTTTCACATCTCATACAATAGTTTCTTAAAATACTTCCATGAAGTTCTAAAACATTGTTACTTCCTGCTTTTTGATGTAAACCATCAATATTTTGGGTAACAACGGCTTTCATTTTTCCTAACTTTTCTAATTTAGCTATAGCTAAATGAGCATCGTTAGGTTTAGCATCTTGATGGATTAAGTTTTCTTTGTAATACTTGTAAAAAACTTTTGGTTTTGTTTGGAAATAGCTACGGGAAAGAATAATTTCAGGAGGAGCTCCATAGTTTTCAAGTGTTTTGAAAATTCCATCTTCGCTTCTAAAATCAGGAATCCCACTTTCGGTAGATACTCCTGCTCCCCCAAAAAACACAATATTGTTGGAATTAGCTATTATTTCTTTTAATTCGTTTATTTTAGGCATGTTTATCATCACTATAATTTATTGTATAATATTTGTTTTTCTAAAAATATAGCTATTTTGGATATTATAATATTTTTAATTTTTTTTATTATTTTTTTTAATTTTTATTATTTTATAATTCGATTGATTCATAACTGTACATAAACTTAAGTATAATTGTATTATAACTATAAATTAGTAAGGGTTTTATAGACAATGAGAATCTTTATTAATTTCTTGGTTGTGGTTATATGTTTAAGAAAAAATTTGTTGTAATATTACTATTAATTGTTTTTATGATTTGTGTAGCATGTAATGTTTTACAAACAGTAAGTGCCACCAAATATCATGTTGTTGAGGAAAATACTGCTCCAGTTAAAGATTCTAATCTTACTAATTTACATTGGAAAGTTTATTCTTCAGATAAACAGTTAAAAATTTCTAAAGAATATATTAAAGGAAATTCAACTGTTTTAATTAAAAAAATATCTATTAAAAAGTTTAACAGCAAATTAAAAATCAATAATGAGTATTTTTATAAAAATGTTACCACAGAAAAGAATTCTTCTGTAAAATCTAAACTAAGTCTCAAATCTTTTTATTTAAAGGTATATAAGCCTAAAATGCTTAAAAAGTTAATAATCAGGAAAATTTTTGATGATGGATGGGATCATCTAAGTAATGTTCCTCATGGGCATATTGATTGGAAGACTTATATTTATTATGATAAAAAAGTTTTAGTTGGTGAAAAGACTGGAAGTTCATTTGATGAAATTAATAAAACAACCTTGATTAAAGGATATGGAAAAAATAAATTAAAAATTACTACTAAAACTAGTGTTAAAAGTGATATATATGTGAAAGGTTCTAAACAGAATCAAAATTCTTCTCTAATCACTAAGATAAGCTATGTGAAAACAAAATTAAATCCAAGTCAGTACTATCTTAAGGTTTATAAACCAAGAATGCTCAAATATGTTCCTAAAAATTACACATTTGAAACAGCTTACGGAGTATTAAAAGATTCTAAAATTAAACTTTATTGGAATGTGGTTAGCCACATGAATAAAGAATTTGTTAAAGATAAAATAACAATACATAGAGGATTTTCCTTAGATAATTTGACTCATGATAAAATAACTATTGAGATATATAGTAAAAATAAGTTAAAAATGATATATAAACTAAATAAAACTACTGAACTTGAGTATATAAATACTAAACTATTGCCTTTGGATTATTACTACCAGATTTACAAACCAGAAATGAGTAAAATATTTGATAAATCAACTATTAGGCAAATTACTTTTGTTGATTAAGATTTTGTCCAAAGTTCCCATCAAAAATATAATATATTTTTCTTTTTTTTAATATATTTTTCTTTTTTATAATATATTCTTCTTTTTTTTAATATATTTTTCTTTTTTATAATATATTTTT
>WRNS01000246.1 GCA_009776495.1 Methanobrevibacter sp.
GGAACTTGTATATTAGCAGAAACACTTACACAATATCCAGATCCAAGAGCTGCAGCTGAAGTTGTTCAGAGCCTAAACAAGTTAATTGATATTGAGCTTGACTATAAACCACTAATCCAAGAAGCTGAGAATATAGAGTCAAGACTTAAAAAGTTAGCAGAAGAAGTTAAAAAAGATCCACAACCTCCAATTTATATTTAATAAGTTTTTTTGAAGTTAAATCCTAATAAAAATTAAGTCCAAATAAATAAATAAAAAAACTTATTTAATATTATTTTCAATCTTAATGAATAAAATCATAGAATTCTTAATGATTATTTTTAATCATTACAAAGTTTAAATATTAAAAGATTTAAAGTAATATTTTAATAATTATTTTTTAAAATAAAAAAATAAAAAAAAATCAAATAAAATATAAATAGATTTGCTAAATAGTAAAACATACTAAGATAACTTATTTATTTTATAGGGCCCGTAGCCTAGTTGGATAGGGCGTCGGACTTCTAATCCGAAGGTCCCGGGTTCAAATCCCGGCGGGTCCGTTTATGACTCTTTTTTTATAGTAAATTATTAAATAGCTATTTAATCTTTTTTTAACGATTAAACTTGAAAAATGAATAGATTTGATGGGCTTGTAGCCTAGTTTGGAAGGGCGTAAGACTCCTAATCTTAAGGTCGAGGGTTCAAATCCCTCCAAGTCCGTTTCATTTATATCTATAAATTATCATACATGAAAAATTTGACTATTTTTCCAAGGAGTCTGAAATACCAATGATCCATTGATTTACTAACATTTTTTAATTCATCGATGATAGCTATTTTTTGAGGACATTTTTTTTCACAAGCCCCACATTCTGTACACTTATTAGCATATGATTCATCTCCAGTTGACAATACATATGATCCTTGTGGTCTAAATCCTCCAAATATTGATTTATCATTATAAAGAGAGAAGCATATAGGTATATCAACACCATGTGGGCATGGCATACAATAAGCACAATTTGTGCATTTCACCTTAATTTTACTTTCAAATTCTTTTTTAACTTTTTTTATAACTTCTATCTCTTCATTACTTAATGAATTCGGAAGAGCTACTGATGCGACTTTTATATTTTCTTCTATATGTTTTTCTTCATTCATTCCTGATAAAACTACTTTTACAGCAGAGTGATTCCAAACCCATCGAAGAGCCCACTGTCCAGGAGAACACTCAATATCAAAATTTTCAAAGTGTCTTATGGCATTTTTAGGTAATTTATCAACAAGCATGCCTCCTCTTAGAGGCTCCATTATCATTACACTAATATTTTTTGAGTTAGCATATTCTAATCCTTCAACACCTGCTTGATAATTTTCATCAATATAGCTATATTGTATCATTGTAAATTCCCAGTCATAATCATCGATAATCTTTTTAAAATGATGTAAATTACCATGAAATGAAAATCCGAAGTTAATTATCCTCCCTTTTTCTTTTTCATCCTTTACAAACTCTAAAATTCCATTTTCTTTTAATTTTTCCCAATCCTCAAACTTCATTAAATTATGAATCATATAATAGTCAATATAATCGGTTTGAAGTCTATCGAGTTGTTTTTGAAAGATTTCATCTACTCTTTTTCTATTTGTTACAGTGAAAGGAATTTTATCAGCAATTTTTACTTTTTCCCTACAGTTATTGTTTTTTAAGATTTTTCCCAGAGTTTTTTCACTTCCAGAATATACATAAGCTGTATCGAAATAATTAACACCCTTTTCAATAGCTGTCATTATTTGTTTTTCTGTTTTAATATAATCAATAGAACCACTTTTTTTTGGATATCGCATGCATCCATATCCTAAAATAGATAATTCATCACCATTTTTTTCTATTTTTCGATATAACATAAAATTTCCATACCCCTATTTTTTAATATTCTTTATCCAACTATTATTGTATAAAAATTCTCAAATTAATGATTAAATTAAGAATATTAATTTAAAATTTTATTTTTTCCACAAATTCATCAATAGCTACATTGTCTATTTTAAATTCTTTTTTAGAACCTTTAATTATGGATTGTGCTATTTTACGATCAAGAAATCCCATTTTATCTAAATTAAGTTCTCCTCCTAAAAATGCTGTAGCTATGCTATGACTTACAATTTCTGAAGGAAAAGTTTTATTTATTTGCTTTATTCCATCCTCCTCGTTAACTCCACAAATAAACAAAGCTAATGGTTTTTCAGTCAATGTATTTTTATTATTTTTAAGAAATTTCTTAAGTTCTTTTCTAATTCTACCCATATAAACAGAGCTTCCAATTATTAAAACATCGAAGTCAAGACTTATATCCTTTTTCTCTTTAAGATTTATAATTTGAACATCGATTGATTTACTGTTATCTTTATTATGATTTTCTATCGATTTAAATATTAATTCAGCAACTTTTTCTGTGGTGCCATATTTTGTCCCATATAAAATAGCTATTTTCATTAAAATCCCCATTTTTAGTCATTAAAATGAAATTTTATTATATAATAAATACTTATTATTTTATTAGTTCAAATAATTATCTTTTTTCTATTTCCATAATCCCTAATTCTTAATTAGTAATTAAAATCCACAAAAACTCAATTTAAAAACATTAACCCCTAACAAACTAAATCAATAATATCTAGTACATATTTTAGGTATAATTAGCATATAAAACTCTAGTAAACTAAAGATTCAATACTTACATGTTCATTTTAAATAAAATATATATATGAGATAGACATACATAAATAATGTTATATGTTAAATTTTGATTAGTTCAAGATTTTCATATAAAAATAATTTAAAAAAAATAAATTTTTTTTAAGAGAAGCATTAAAAAATAAAAAAAAAGCTTTATTTATGATAAATTACTTGTAAAAAAACAAAATTAAGTTATTTTTGATATAATTTATTATTCTTTTCTTTTTTTTAGTTTTTAAACAAAAAACTTTGGTTTTGAATCAATTCCCTTCTGCAAAAGTATTTTTTTAATATTTCATTTTAAAAAAAAAAAAAAAAAAAA
>WRNS01000247.1 GCA_009776495.1 Methanobrevibacter sp.
AAAAATAGAAAAAAAATAAAAAAATAAAATAGAAAAAATAAAATAAAAAATAGAAAAAAAATAAAAAAATAAAATAGAAAAAATAAAATAAAAAATAGAAAAAAAATAAAAAAATAAAATAGAAAAAATAAAAAAATTAAAAGATTTTTTCTGTTTTATTTAAAAAAATCTCTAATTCTTATGAAATAGCTACTAATTAACTGGACTTCTATTTGTTTAATTTTTGATAGATACTTGCTTGAAGACCATGATGTTTTATCATGCCTTCCATCTCATTTTGATCGTTTTCTTTATCTTCGAAGCTAATTTGATCAATATCATGTAAGCTATACTTTGATTTTCTTGATACTGGTATTACTGAACCTTTAAATAGTTTCATCACTACTTTTCCACTGACCCTTCTTTGCATGTAATCAATAGCTTGATCCATATCTTCTCTGAGTGGTTCATGCCATAATGCAGTGTAAACCAAGTCAGCATATTTAGTGCTCATAAATTCTGCAAATAATAGCTCATCTTTTGTAAGCACCAATTCTTCTAAAGCTTGATGAGCAGAAATTAGTAAAATGGCTCCTGGAACTTCATATATTTCCCTGCTTTTAAGTCCAACCATACGGTTTTCAATGGTGTCAATTCTTCCAACACTATTTTTTCCAGCTATTTCATTAGCTACACCAATTAAATCAAGAAGTGGCATTTTTTTTTCATTAATAGCTATTGGGACTCCTTTTTCAAATTCGATAATGACTTTTTCTACTTTTTCATTTGCATCTACTGGTGCTGTTGTCCATTTATAGATTTCTTCAGGTGGTTCATTAGCTGGGTCCTCTAAAATATGCCCTTCTATGGATCTTCCCCAAATATTTTCATCGATACTGTACAGTTTATCTGAAGAAAGGGGAATCTTATGTTTTTTTGCATAGTCTATTTCTTCTGTTCTTGTAAGATTTAATTCCCGAATAGGAGCTATTATATCAAAATTCGACATTGATCTAATAACAGCTTCAAATCTAAATTGATCATTGCCTTTTCCTGTGCATCCATGAGCAATAGCTACAGCATTCTCTTTTTCAGCTATTTCTATAGTTTTCATTGCTATTAATGGACGGGCAATAGCTGTACTTAATGGATATCCTTCATAAACAGCATTTGCCTTTATTCCCTTAGCTATATAATCATTAGCAAATTCTTCTTTTGCGTCAATTGTATAATGCTTTTTAACATTTAATTGTTTTGCAACCTTCTCGGCTTTTTCGAGTTCTTCTTTTGGCTGACCAACATCCACACATACTGTTACGACTTCTAAATTATTATTTTCCTCTAATAATTTTACACATACTGTAGTATCTAATCCACCACTAAAAGCAAGAATTACTTTATCCATTAAATCACCATCATAATCCTTATTTAGATATTTATGCCATTATTACATATTGTTTAATATAAATAATTTTTTTCAATAGATATTTTGTAAAATAGGCGTAAATTAAAGATTTAATTTTTTTATTAAATAATAATATCATTTTAATATTATAAATAATATTATACTTAACTGTTGATTATGATAATTATAATAGCTAAAAAATAATTTTTAAAATAAAAATAAGTATTGTTATTATAAAAAAAAATCTTTCATTATTTATTTGTATCCTTAAAAAATTGTTTCTTATTAGTTAATATTTTAAAAAAACTATTTCAAATAATTCATATCTTTTTACAAATTATTTGATATAATTAATATTTTAAAAAAACTATTTCAAATGATTAATACTTTTAACAAATTGTTCTATTTAGGAAATCTAGTAAATTAATTTATAAAAATATTTATACCCTATTCAACAAGAAGTATATATTTAAAAGTAATTTTTTTATTAATGCATATAATTAAATTGTTTCAAGCAAGTTAGAGAACAAGAATGCATCCAACTTTTATTTAATATTTTCTCAAAAATATCCGTTGTAAAAATAAAATTAGCTATTTATTGACAGTAAAATCAGTTGATTGGCTAATTATTAGGTGTTTTAATGGCAATATCCCTTTTTAATACAAAAACTGTTAGAAAAGTTTCAAAAAAATTTTCAAACACTAATAGGAAAAAGTTTCATTTAAATATAAGCCATATTTATAGCGGATCTGGAGGATATATATCATCTAATCAAGCTGTTTTTGATAATATTATACATACCAAAGTTTCAAAAAAAGTTTTAANAGAAGCTAGAAATGGAACACCTTTAATAAAGTTAGGCGATGGTGAGCCACGAGTAATGATAATTTCTGGTGTTCATGGNAATGAATTACCTCCCCAAGTTGCTTCATTAATGTTGATAAATGAANTAAAAAGTTTGCAATTAAATGGAACCGTTTATATCATTCCATTTTCAGCTCCTAAATCTACNATGCACAATTCAAGATGGTTTGATTCTGCNGATCTTAACAGAGTAGCTAATGTTGAAGGATCATTAAGTAATTTGATTATGAAAAAAATTAAAGAGTTAGGGATAATATCTGTTGGTGATTTTCATTCTACCGCCCCTAACAGTAATCCTGGAAAAGAAGGAATTTTTTGCACAATGAAACCTTCTCCAGAAAGCTTCCACATTGGTAAATATATTTCTGAGAAAACACACTCTGAACTTCTTTCATATGATCTTGCTGGAAGTGCTTATCAAGGAGCTATTGAAGATGAGTGTAATATTTTGAATATTCCCTCAGTTACATGCGAAGTACTATGTCCAAATGAAACTACATCAAAAGAAGCTCAAGAAAAATCTTTAAAACAAATGAAATACTTTTTATCTTATTTTGACATTATTTCTATCGATATCTAGTAAAGAAAATGATTGTTTAGCTATTTTTTTAAAAGAAATTCATTATCTTGAAAAATAAATTTTAAATATTTAGATTGTGAAGAAATTTTAGCTCTCAAAAAAATATTTTTATGATATATATTTCCTAATTATAATACATATTTCTTAATAATAATATATATTTCTTAAAAATAATATATATTTCATAATTAGGATATAAAATTCTAAATA
>WRNS01000248.1 GCA_009776495.1 Methanobrevibacter sp.
CTTTACTCCACCATAAAAATTTAATTTCATTATATCTCCATATCACTTTTAATTTGACTCTTAAAAAAATAACTTTATTAATGTATGTTTAAATGAAATAAATAAATATTATTATAATTAAATTTATAATTAATTTAATAATGTAGATTTGTTTTTTAAAATTTTAGATTTTAAAATTTTTAGATTAATAGAGAATAGTTTAATATGTCAATGTTGTCAATTTAATAAATTTTTAAACTTGTCTTTTATCATGTCATGTTTTCAATTTTATAGAAAATCAATTTACAGTATTGATTAATTTATTAATGCTTGAAATAGAATTTTTTTTAATTGACACCTTTGAGTTTCACTGAATAATTAATTAAAAAACGTTTAAGGTGGCATCAATGAATCCTAAGTTAATAGCTAAAATAGCTCAAATATCTTCTGTACTTGAAGTTAGTGGATATCCAAAACCAGGAAATGTTCATAGAACTCGTGATTTTCATGATATGGTGTTTGAAGATTTTTTAATTAGTGGAATAGCTATTGGTGATACAATTACTGAAGCAGCTACTCATGCTTTAAAGATTAATAATACTATCTCTTTTATGGAAGCTAATTTAGGAAAATATATCTTGCAAGCTGTAAGGGAAACTGATAAATGGGTAGCTAATAACACTAATTTAGGAATTATCATGCTTCTCACTCCAATAGCTATGTCTGCAGCTATTAGTAAAAATTTGGATGAATTAAAAGAGAATATTAATAATTTAATTTCTTTTTCAACTGTTATTGATGCAGTAGCTCTTTATGAAGCTATTTCCATAGCTGATGCTGGAGGAATGGGAGAACAAACTGAGTTTGATGTTAAATCAAATGATTCTAAAGAAGAACTTATAGAAAAAAACTTAAATATTTTCGATGTTTTAAACATTTCTTCATCTTGGGATAGTTTAGCAATGGAGTTAACAAATAAAATGCCAGTTACCTTTGACATTGGTTATCCCTTGTTTTCAAAAATAAGGAAAGAATCATCTATTAATCTAGCTACTATAACTACTTTTTTGACTATTTTATCCAAGGTTCCAGATACTTTAATTTCTAGAAAGTATGGGGATGAAAAGGCAAATGAAGTTTCTTCTTTAGCTAAAGATGTTTTAAATTCAAAAGATTTTGATGATTATTTACTTGAATTTAATAGAAAATTAATTGAATTTGATGATTTTTTATTTGAAAATAAATTGAATCCTGGAACAACTGCTGATTTAACAGCTTCCTCAATTATGGTTAGCTATTTAGCTAATTATATGGAACAATGACTTTTTAAGATATGTTTAATATTGTCGGTTATTTTATGGAAATCTTGTTAAGACATGAAAGAATATGATTATAGAATTGTTGAAGAGCTAACAAGGAGGTTTTTGAATGTTCCTTGTCCTGGCTGTGATAAACATTTGCTTATTACTAATTTAAGAAATAAAAAGGAATTTATAAAAAACCTAGATTTTTTAGCATTTAAATAAAACCTTATTATCTAAAAAATGACATATGTGTAAGTGCAACTGTTCCTGAATGGGTATACCTACTTATGAAGATTATTTTTAAGAAGGAGTTGAATTTATTATGAGTAATTTTGAATTTGACGGAGAAAAATATAAACAATCATCAAAACATCAAAAAGAATGGGGTAACAGATTAATTTCAGAATTAGAACTTAAAAGGAATGAATTAATCCTTGATCTCGGATGTGGGGATGGTGTTTTAACCGAACAATTATCACTATTGGTGCCCAATGGTAAAGTTATAGGAATTGACGCATCTATGGGAATGATTCAAACGGCAAAAAAATGCAAAAAAGATAATCTTAGTTTTATCCCTATGGATATTAATGATATGGCTTTTATAAATGATTTTGATATAATTTTTTCAAATGCTGCACTACACTGGGTAAAAAATCATGAAAAACTTTTGAAAAACAGTCTCGCAGCATTGAAACCGAATGGTATTATTAGATGGAATTTTGCTGGTGAGGGTAATTGTTCAAATTTTTTTGACATAGTAAAATCTGTAATGAATGAGAATGAGTATAAAGAATATTTCATTCATTTTGAATGGCCTTGGTATATGCCTTCGAAAGAGGAATATGAAAAATTAATTGCAAAAGCAGGATTTAGAAATGTACATATCGCTTACGAAAATGCTGATAGATATTTTGCTGATAGTGATGAAATGACAAAATGGATAGACCAGCCAAGTATTGTGCCGTTTATTAAATGTATTCCTGATAGACAAAAAGAGAGTTTCCGAAATGAGGTTATTGACAGGATGATTGAAAGAACAAAACAACCAGACAGCAGATGTTTTGAAACATTTAGAAGAATAGATGTTAAAGCTGAAAAATGAATTTATTTTAATTAAAATGGTAGGTAAAATGGGCAAATATAATACGAAATACTTTCAACAAATCGATATTGATGAAAGTAGTTTTTCTGAATCTATTGATGTTAAATTTAAAAATAAATTAATAAATATATATTTATCAGATTGTAATATTTATGGAGAGAAGATTAAAACATTTTTAGAAATTATAGATAGATATACAGAGATAAATAAGATTGCAAAAAATGCAATCTTGGAAAATTTCACGAAAAATGATATTATCCAGTATTATTTTCAATGCCATTTTGATATATTAGAAGAGGAAAAAGTTTTCAAGATCTTTGAAGTAAAAACCTGGGAAGAATTTGATTTAAAAAAAGTTGTTGATGAATTAGATTATCCAGATTTACTTTTTCAAATAGAAAATAATAAAATTATTTTTTCGGTTGATTATCAAGTATCAAAAGAATTTTCTGATGAAATTTTATGTGTTAAAATGGATGAAAAATTAAAAGTTACAGGTTTTTCCCACGAAAGTTAAAAAAAATCTTTTTTTTTTTTATTATTATAGATTATTAGAATTTTTTTTATCAAAGTTCTAAATTTATAATTTATCTAATCAATTTTTTTATTAAAATTCTTAATTTATATTATTTAATGAA
>WRNS01000249.1 GCA_009776495.1 Methanobrevibacter sp.
TTATCTTTTTTTAAATGTCTTAAATTCACGTAATTTTAAGTTATTATTAATTATTGATTATTATTATTTAATTATCATTTAATTTATAAAGTTTTTTCATAACTATATAAAAGATTCTATATTCAAATTTTTATTGTTTAATTTAAAAGGTTTTATCATGACAGAAATAAAAGATTCAAATATTCAAATTATCCAAGGAGGAATATGTGCTGTAGAGGGTGTTAAAGCAGCAGGTATTAGAAAAGGTAAATATGGTCTTGCCCTAATCTTAAGTGAAAATAGCTATGTTGCTGGAACTTTTACATCCAATCAAATAACAGCAGCTCCAGTAGATTATTCAAAAAAGATTATAAAAGATGGAAAAATTTCATTGATAGTAGCTAACAGTGGAAATGCTAACTGCTTTACAGGAAAAGTTGGAATTAACGATAATAATGAAATGGTTTCTTTATCATCAGAATTACTTAATATTCCAAAAGATAAAATAGCTACAGCTTCTACAGGTGTGATTGGTAGAAAGATGCCAATGGAGCTTATTTCATCTTTAATTAGAAAAAGTAGTCAAAAACTTGAAAATTCGAAAGAAGCTTCTAAAGACGCTGCTAAAGCTATAATGACAACAGATACAGTTTTTAAAGAGTTTGCTGTTCAAGTGACTCTTAAAAATAATAATGTTGTAAAAATTGGAGGAATTTGTAAGGGTATTGGAATGATAGCTCCGAATATGGCAACTCTATTGTGTTTTATTGCTACAGATGGGAAAATAAAAAGCGAAGCACTTCAAGATTCATTAAAAATAGCTGTTGAAGATAGCTTTAACATGCTCAGTGTGGATGGAGATGAAAGTACAAATGACACTGTTCTTTTTATAGCTAATGGTAAATCTGAAAATGAAATAGTTGATTCTAATGGTAAAGTTGATGAAAATTTCCAAGAAGGATTAAATTATCTATGTAAAAATTTAGCCAAAAAAATCGCTTATGATGGTGAAGGAGCTACCAAGTTTTTAGAAGTAGATGTTTTTGGGGCAAAAACTAAAGAAGATGCAAAAAATGTTTCTAAATCTATTGTAAATTCATCTCTTATTAAAACAGCTATTTTTGGAGAGGATCCGAACTGGGGACGTATTGTCATGGCTATAGGTAATTCAAAAGCAGACATTGATCCTAAAAATCTTTCAATAGCTATTTCATCAGGTGATGAGGTAGTAGATTTTGTAAAAAAAGGAAATATATTAGCATACGATGAAACATCTTATTTAAAAGAAGCTGAAGATATTATGAAAAATAGAGAAATTAAAATTATCATAGATTTAAATCAAGGTTCTGTATCAGCTACAGCTTATGGATGTGATTTTAGCTATGATTATGTTAAAATAAATGCTGAGTATACAACATAATCTTAGCTAAATTTAATGGGATTATATAATTTAATCTCAAAATTTATATCATTGAATTTAAATAGAATTTAATCATTTGCCACACATTTAGTTAAATTTTTAGGATTATCTGGATCCAATCCTTTGGCTAAACTTATATGGAAAGCTAATAACTGTAATGGAACAACATAGGTCAATGGGGAAATGATAGGATCTATTTTTTCATTTAAACATATTAGTTCAGTGGATTCAGATTTGAGTTTTTCATCATCACACCTTCCAATAGCTATTACATCTCCACCACGAGATTTCACTTCTTTTAAAACACGTAATGACTTATCATAATCATTATACATTTCATTATCTTTATCTTTAGGAATTACTACTACTACTGGCACTCCTTTTTCAATTAAAGCAATAGGGCCATGCCTAAATTCTCCACCAGCATAGCTTTCAGCATGAATATAGCTAATTTCCTTTAATTTTAAAGAACCTTCCATTGCTGTAGGATAAGACAGTCCTCTTGCTAAGAAAAAGAAGCTGTTAACATCTTTGTATTTTTCAGCTATCTCTTTTATTTCCTCTTCGATTGGTAATATTTCTTCAATAAATTGTTTAAGGTTGTCTAAACTATTCATGATTCTTTCAAATATTTCATTTCCATCGTTTTCATTGTTATTTTTAGTTAAATAAGCTACAAACAAATAAATACAAATTAATTGGCTAATATATGATTTAGTAGCTGCAATACCTATTTCAGAACCTGCAAAAGTATTAATTGTATAGTTTACTTCATTTGCAAGAGTACTATTTGCCACATTAACTATACTTAAAGTTTTACAATGTTCTTTAGCTAATTTCAAAGCTTCAAGACTGTCTGCTGTTTCTCCAGATTGACTAATGAAAACACTAAGTGTATTTTTAGTTAAAGTATTAACAGAATGAGCAAATTCTGAAGCTATTATAACTTCAGTAGGTATACCTATTAATTCTTCTATTAAATATTTTCCAACAAGTGAAGCGTGATAGGATGTTCCACAAGCTACAAAACAAATCCGTTCAATATCTCCAAGTTGAGATACAATTTTTTCCACATTTTCTTTCTCTTTTAGACTATTCTCAACGGTTTTCGGCTCTTCATTAATCTCTTTAATAGTAAAATAATCATAATTTCCTTTTTCATCCATTTTTCCACTCACATTGGTATTAATTTAATTATTAAATTCTCATATCTTTTAATTACTAATTCATTTTAATTAATAAAACCATTTCAATCATTAAAATCATTTCAATCATTAAAACCATTTTAATCAATAAAACCATTTTTAATAAAATCATTTAATTATTCATATTTTTTATTAATTTTATCATTTAAATTATTAAATCATTAATAACATCTTAATAAAAGTGAACTATCAATTCGTTAAATGATTTATGATAAAAAGGATATTTATAATTTAATTTCATGATTAATAAGTATTTTGAACATAATAATGTTAACTTTTCTAACTTGAAAAAAATATTTTATTAATTCAAAAAAATAAAAAAATTTAAAATAATAATATTAATTATAATAAAAAATAATCTTATGTTAAAAATAAAAAAATTTGTTTTTTAAAAAAAAGTATGTTATGTTTAAAATA
>WRNS01000250.1 GCA_009776495.1 Methanobrevibacter sp.
TTTTTTTTTAAAATCAATGTTAACATTTTAAAAAATAATTTTTTAATAAATTGTATTATTTATTTTTAAAAAGTTTTTTTTTTATTTAATATTAACATTTTTAAAAAAAATTTCAAATTAAATCTTAATAATTCCTAAAAATAGTTATAATAATAAATAATTCCAAAAAATAGTTATAATAATAAATAGAAGGTAAAAAATCATGTTAAAAAAAGCATTAAAAGCATTAAAAAATGGGGAATTCATTTTAATGTATGATGATGAGAAAAGAGAAAGTGAAACTGATATGATTATTGGTGCAGAGTTTGTAACAAATCGTGAAGTAGCTACTATGAGAGAAGATGCTGGAGGATTGATCTGTACTTGTATCCACCCAAATTTGTGCGATAGTTTAGGATTACCTTTCATGACAGACATAATGGATGTAGCTAAGGAAAAATTTCCTGTTCTTAGTCATTTAACACCTAATGATATTCCCTATGATGAAAAATCTTCTTTTTCCCTATGGGCTAACCATAGAAAGACTTTCACAGGAATAACTGATAACGACAGGGCACTCACTATCAGTAGCATAGCTAAACTATGTAAAGAAGAAAGATTCAATGATTTTGGAAAAGAATTTAGATCTCCTGGTCATGTTTCACTTTTGCGAGGGGCAGACAATCTCTTAAAAAGTAGACAGGGACACACTGAAATAGGATTAGCTATGGCTGAAATGGCTGGAATAACTCCAGTAACAGTTGTTTGTGAAATGATGGATGGTAATACTGGAGAAGCAAAGTCAGTAGCTAATGCTCGAAAATATGCTGAAGAATATGACCTTGTTTTCATGGACGGAAATATTGTTATTGAAGAATACTTAAAAAGTTAAATCTATAGCTAAAGAGCTTTATTTATAGCTGAAGAGTTAGTTTATAGTTGTCTTTGTAAGCATGATTGTGATGAGATCCTCATGGGAATTAGGTGAATATGCTCTATTTCAGCATGCTCATGCATGATTGCGAGTGAATGAAAGTATTACTTTTCAATGTCCCAACTACTAAGAGGCAAGTAACTATTATAATTTACATACTTAGGCCATCACCTAGTATTAATATTGATAGTAAAACCCACCAAAATGATTCAAAAGAAAATAAAATTTGGCTTTTTGTAGCTCCTAAATTTTTTAATTTTTAATAAAAAGAGTTATGGATGATTAAATGTTTATAAATTTTAATAATCATCATTGCTCATCCTACAGTTTACAATTACATTTAAAATTTACATTTATAATTCTTTTTTAAATAACAGTTTATAATTCTATTTTAAATTCATGTTTTTAATTTTATTTTAAATAACAGTTTATAGTTCTATTTTAAATTCATGTTATAAATTCATTTTAAATATATCTTCTAACCTTAGCTGAGTATTCCTCAAATTCCTTTCCATAATGGCTTTTAAGAAATTCTTCTTCTCGTAAGATTTGGCGATGTACCATTGTTGAAAGGAATGTCAAAAATAAAAGGGTAACAATGGTTGGATAAGATATAAAAACTCCGAAAAAGAAGGCAATGAATGCTATATAAATAGGATTTCGACTCAAAGCAAATGTACCTGAAGTAATAAGTTTTTCATCGGTGTTTTCATCAATACCAACCCGAAAAGAGTTTCCAAATATTTTCAATGTAATAGCAAACCATATCAAAGAAACAGTGCATAAAACAATAGCTAAATAAATAAGGACATCAATATTCCAAAATTGAATTTTTAGAATTTCAGGAAGGGGTAAATTGAAAATTGGGACAATCATTGCATAAAAGAAACATAAAACTATTGGAGGAATAAAAAAGTCTGTTTTATCAGTGTCTCCAAAGACAATTGCATTTATTCCATTACGCCGAAGCATAGCAGATCGAATGAGTACCATTGCTATTAAAATAGCTAATTCTATTATAAGAATGTATTCCATTTAATATCTCCTTACTTTTATATGAAAATCATGGGTTCATGGCATTTTTACTTCTTTTACTTTAACAAGTCTTCTTGAGCTAGTAATTAATTTTTCTTTTCCAGTAACTGCACAATAATCAGCATCACATCCTTCACAGGTCCATTGTCCTTCTAATGCTGCGACATCTTTTTTATCACTCCATTTAAGTTTAGAAGATTTATATTTATGTGATGCATCATCAGCATGTGCACATCTGTTTACAAATGTAACTTTCCATCTGCCATAGCTATACCCTTTTTCACCACAGGAACAATAATAGTAACCCTTTGTTTCAACACCTTTATTCATATTTGGAGGAATAATTATGCTATCATCTTCATTTTTGGATTTTAAAAGAGTATCACTCTCTTCACCTGTTTCTTCCTTTGTTGCAGTTTGTGGTTCTACTTTAATTGTGCTTGAGCTAATTGTTAATTGAACAGTTTTTGGGTTTTTATTTTTGTTATCTTGTTTGAATTTGTTTACTCTGTTTTGGCTGTCTTTCCAATCTTTTATAATGACTTGTTTTCCTTCTATTGTCACATAATTCGGTTCTGTTTTCTTGTTTTTTAGATACTCTTTGTATCTTTTTTCTCCATCTATCCATACTTCCCATGATACAGTTATACTGTTTGCCAGAGTATTCGCATTTTCTACTTTTTCTGTGCTTGAGCTAATTGTTAATTGAACAGTTTTTGGGTTTTTATTTTTGTTTTCTTTTTTGAATTTGTTTACTCTGTTTTGGCTGTCTTTCCAGTCTTTTAGAATGACTTGTTTTCCTTCTATTGTCACATAATTCGGTTCTGTTTTCTTGTTTTTTAGATATTCTTTGTATCTTTTTTCTCCATCTGCCCATACATCCCATGGTACTGTTATATTATCTGTCATGCATTCCCTCCATAAAATCCATAATTTTTAGCTATTTCCTCATTTTTTTCTTTCTTTATCATTTTTAATATTCTTTATTCACTTTTTAAATTTATTTTAGTTCTATTAAGTTATTTAATAATTAACAAATTCTTTATTTTTTTTTTTTTTTTTTTTTTTTTTT
>WRNS01000251.1 GCA_009776495.1 Methanobrevibacter sp.
ATTTTTTTATTATTTTTTATATTTTTAATTTTTTATTTTTTTAATTTTTTATCTCTATCAATATTACTATTATTACTAATAATATTACTAATATTACTATAATATTACTATTATTATTACTATTACTATTTTTAAAATAATTCTCTAAAACTGTTAGGTTTATATAAATTTAAGTTAATAATTTAACTAACTAACGTTCGTTAGGTAAACTTATTAATATTATATAAATAAATTTTAAATATATATTAGATATTAATTAAAAAAGAGATATTATGAGTAAGAGAAAAAATTCAGATATTTCCAAAAAGTCAAGCCATCGTTTCAGTGAAATAGACATTCTTCGAGGGATTGCTGTCATCTTCATGATTATTTATCATTTCTTTTTCAACTTAAGATACTTCACTGGTCAGCCTCTACCTCCATTTTTTTGGCTACAGCAATACTATGGTGTGATTACAATATTATTTGTTTTAATCGCTGGTATTTCTTTATCTCTTGCAGCCTTCAAATTGAAGGACTCAGAAATAATAGCTAAAAAATTTTCTTTTAGAGGGATTAAACTCTTATCAATAGGTTTCTTCATCACGATTGGTACATGGTTTTATCCTCATAGTGGGTTCATTGTGTTTGGTGTTTTACATCTCATTGGGCTTTCCACAATACTATCTATTCCTTTTTTAATCAACATTATTAAAGAACATTATAAATTTTCCCTATATCTCCCATTGATCTTTGGAATAGTTTTTTTAGTACTGAGCAGTTTTATTTTAAAAATTCAAGGACCTCTTTATTATGCATTTATTGGAATTCATCCAAGTGGATTTTATACTTTAGATTATGAACCACTGTTTCCCTGGTTCAGCTTGATTCTATTTGGAATCACATTAGGATTAATTCTTTATCCTCAAGGAAAGAGAAGATATCAACTATCATCTAAAGTACAAGATTTCTTAGATTTTTTAAAACCAATTTCATTCCTTGGCCGACATTCTCTAATAATTTATTTAATTCACCAACCGATAATCTTGGGAATTTTATGGTTAACAGGAATCATTGATTTGGGAATATTTTAAAGATAAGAATAAATAGCTAAAAATTAATTTAAAACAATGATAGCTTATTTTGATAAAACAAAAAGATTTTAATCAAAAATTTTTTAATATTAATTTAAATTTTAATTCATTAAAATCCAAATAAATAATTTTAAATTCATTAAATTCCTAATAAAAAATATTAAATAAATTATTAAATATTAAAAAAATATTTAAAACTTATAAATTTATAAATTAGATATTAATTATAATATTTTAATTAAGATGGATTAATAATAAAATTATAACAAATTAATTAAGATGGATTATTAATAAAAAAAATTATTTATGCTTACGAATTTTTATTGGTGAATAAATGCCAAAAACAAGGAAAATAGCTATTTATGGAAAAGGCGGAATAGGAAAATCTACAACAGTATCTAATATAGCTGCTTCTTTTAGTAATGAAAATAAAAAAGTGATGGTTATTGGCTGTGATCCTAAAGCTGATACAACTAGAACACTAGTAGGAAAAAGAATTCCAACAATATTAAATACAATAAGAGAAAATAAAAATCCTGAAATTTCAGAGGTTATTTTCCAAGGATTTCAAGATATATTATGTGTTGAAAGTGGAGGTCCAGAACCTGGTGTTGGCTGTGCTGGTAGGGGAGTCATAGTAGCTATGAAACTTTTAGAAAAATTAAAATCTTTTGACAACGATTTAGATGTTATAATCTATGATGTTTTAGGAGATGTTGTCTGTGGAGGTTTTGCTGTTCCATTAAAAGAAGATTATGCTGATGAGATTTTCATTGTTAGCTCAGGAGAATACATGTCATTATATGCAGCCAATAACATTTCAAAAGGAATTAAAAAATTAAAACGAAAGTTATCTGGAATAATTTGCAATTGTAAGGGAATTGAGAATGAAATAGCTATTGTTGAATCTTTTGCAGACAAAATTGGAACAAAAATAATTGGAAAAATTGAGAGAAGCCAGTTGATTCAAGACTCTGAAATAGTAGCCAAAACAGTTGTTGAAAAATTTCCCAAATCCATTGAGGCAAATGAATATAAAGAATTAGCTAATAATATTTGGAAAAATACAGACCATTCAAGTCCAGAACCTATGAATGATGATGAATTTGAAAAATTTTTTAAAAATTATGTTAAATAGCTAATTTATGATACTTATGAATGAATTATATTTTTAAATAATTTTATCCATGAATTACTTTTTTTAAATATGTTTATCCATGAGTTATTCTTTTTGAATAACAACAGATCTACTTAAAAATATTGATGGATTTTCTACAATTTTAAATCCAATTTCATCTATTATATTTAATGATTTTTCAAAGTCTTTTTTACTAACATGAAATTTTGGTTCTGAAATTAAGATTTTTCCATTACTTTTAAGATGAGTAAATAATTCTTTTAAAAACTTTCTCTGATTAGGAACTTCATGTAGCATGTAAAAAACTAAAATAAAATCAAAATCATCAGATAAACCTAATCTATCTTTTTCACATTTATGAAAGTTAATTTTATCTTGAATATTAGTATTTTTTACTTTATTTTTCAATTTTAATATCATTTCTTCTTGTAAGTCTGCTGCAAGTACATTTCCTGAATTGCCAATTAGTTTAGCTATTTCTACAGTGAAATATCCAGGACCACATCCAACATCTAAAACACTCATTTCTTTTGTAATATAAGGTTTTAAAATTTTTTTAGGGTTTTGGAACATTCTTCTAAATTTAGATTCTAACATACCTGAATGTTCAGCTCTACATACTCTATTATTGCTCATTATAATCCACTTATCCTGATACAAATATTTCTCTCATTTTTCTGCTGATTTAACTTGTTATAATTTTTATTTCAAAATCATTTGATTTATTTATTTTTGTAGATTTATTTTTTATTAATAAAAGATATTAATAAGTTATTGTAATATATAAAATTAGTAAAGAGTATAT
>WRNS01000252.1 GCA_009776495.1 Methanobrevibacter sp.
TCTTAAATGAAAAATTTATTAATATAAATAAATAAATAATCTTATTATTAATCATTAATTTAATTAAACTAATTAAATTATAAATTTTTTAATAAATCAATTTTTAACTTAATTAATTTTTATATAATCACTAATTATTCTATTAAAAACTTTTACAAATTGATAACATGACTGAAATATTAAAAGAACTCGGATATAATAAGCAAAAGTGTGTTACATGCGGCAATGAGTTTTGGTCAATTCAAAAGAGAGCTACGTGTGGAGATGCTCCTTGTGATGAATATGAATTTATTGGAAATCCTGCTTGCGAAAGTAGCTATGATCTATTTGAAATTCAAAAAACATTCATAGATTTCTTTAAAGAACATGGTCACACTCCAATAAACCGCTATCCTGTATTAGCTAAACGATGGAGAGATGATGTTTTTTTAGTAGGAGCTTCAATTTATGATTTTCAACCATGGGTAACTTCAGGAATGGTCGAACCTCCAGCTAATCCATTAACAATAGCTCAACCATCAATTCGACTAAATGATGTTGATAATGTTGGAAGAACAGGAAGACACATGACTTGTTTTACAATGGGTGCTCATCATGCATTTAACAAACCAGGTGCTGAAATTTATTGGAAGGATCAAACTGTAAAGTTATGTCATGATTTTATATCTAGTATTGGAATCGATCCAAAGGAAATTACATTCATTGAGTCTTGGTGGGAAGGTGGAGGAAATGCAGGGCCATGTTATGAAGTTTGCGTTCGAGGGGTAGAATTAGCTACACTTGTTTTCATGCAGTATAAAATCTTAGCTAATGGAGANAAGGAAGAAATTCCTCTTAAAACAGTGGATACTGGTTATGGTTTAGAANGATTTGCTTGGATTTCTCAAGGAACTCCAACAGCTTATGATGCTTGTTTTGCTCCGATTATTGATAAGTTAAAGAAGATAACAAACATTGAAGTCAATGAAAATATATTAGCTGAAAATGCTCAAATAGCTGGAATGATGGATATTGAAACATTTGCAGATATTAGATTGCTCCGTCGAAAGGTGGCTAATAAATTAGATATATCTCTTGAAGAACTACTTTCATCAACTGAACCAATGGAAGCTGTATATATTATAGCTGATCATACTCGATGTTTAGCNTTTATGTTAGCTGATGGNATTATTCCTTCNAATGTTAAAGAGGGTTATCTTGCAAGATTAGTCTTGAGAAGAACAATACGTTTTATTAAAGACTTAAAAATGAAAGAATCTCTTAGGAGTATTATGGAGATTCAACTGGACTTTTTATCAAATTTTTATCCAGAAATTAAAGATTCATCCAATCATATTATGAACATAATTAACTTGGAAGAAGAACGTTATGAAAAAACTATTGATAAAGGAAATAGGATTGTCAAAAGAACTATTAAGAATCTTAAAAGTCAAAATAAAGAGTCCATGCCTCAAGAAACATTAATCGATCTTTATGATGCTCATGGAATGCCTCCAGAAACAGTTAAAGAAATAGCTAGTGAAAATAATTTTTCTGTAAATATTCCAGATAACTTCTTTACTTTAATAGCTGAATCTCACTCAGAAGATGTCAAGAATCAAGAAACAGAATTATCCCTAGATTATCCTAAAACAGACCTTATATTTTATGAAGATTTTACCCAAGATGAGTTTCAAGCCAAAGTTATAGGCTATGAAAAAATAGAAGATAGCTTTTATTTAATATTGGATAGAACTGCTTTTTACCCTGAAGGAGGCGGTCAACCTTCAGATATTGGAACTATAGCTATTGAATTAGAAGATAAATCACTATCCTTTGAGATTAATCATGCTGAAAAAATAGATGACCTTGTCTTGCACAGGATAAATAGTAAAAATAAAGATTTNAATAAAAATAATAAAGATTTAGANTTTGAAAATGATTTAGAACTTNCTGGTATCGTTGGTTGTAATATAGTTGGAAAAATTGATTGGGATAGAAGAATTGCCTTAGCTAGAAACCATACAGCTACTCATTTAATAGTGGCTGCAGCTAAAAAAGTTCTTGGTAGTCATATTTGGCAAGCAGGTGCTCAAAAAGGATTAAAACATTCACGTATTGATTTATCTCATTATAAACGTATATCCCAAGAAGAAATCAATGAAATTGAGAAAATAGCTAATGACTTTGTAATGGAAAACTTGGATGTCTACACAGAATTTTTAACTAGAGATGTAGCAGAAAAATCCTATGGATTCAGTCTTTATCAAGGTGGAGTTGTTCCAGGTTCAATCATTAGAGTGGTTAAAATTTGCTCGTTAAATCATACAGATGTATATGATGATTATATTGATGTTCAAGCATGTGCTGGAACTCATATATTAAATACTGGAGACATAGGTTTAATTAAAATAAATAAAACTGAAAGAATTCAAGATGGAGTTGAAAGAATCGATTTTTCTGCGGGAAAAGCAGCTATTGAATCGATGCAAGCTAATGATGAATATCTTCGAGAAAGTAGTGATGTTTTTAAGGTCACCTCAAACCAACTTCCTAAAACTTGTGATAGGTTCTTTAGTGAATGGAAATCGTATAAAAATGAGATAAATAGATTAAAATCGGAAATAGCTACTCTAAAAATGAATAGTTTAGATGATAACATTATTGAAATAAATGGACTTAATGTATTAAAACAAGTTTCAGATGGAGACATTAAAGAACTTCAAAAAATAGCTACTGATTTTACAGACAATGGGAAAGCAGATGTGGTTTTTCTTGGAAACAATGATGGAAAAATTGTTGGAGCCGCCTCGATAGTAGCTATTAATGAAGGAGTTAAAATTAATGAAATAATTAAACAATCTGCTCAAATTCTTGGTGGAGGTGGAGGAGGCCGTCCCACACTTGCTCAAGGAGCTGGTGAAAAAAAAGACAAGATTGATGAAGCATTGTCTTTAGCTATTGAACTTTTGGGAAAATCTTCATAAAAAATTATTTTATTTAAGTTTTTTTTTTTTTTTTTTTTTTTTAAAT
>WRNS01000253.1 GCA_009776495.1 Methanobrevibacter sp.
AAAAATAAAAATAAAAAAGATAAAAAATTTTAAAAATAAAAATATTTTCATTAAAAATAAAAATTTTATAAAAATAAAAATAAAAAAGATGAAAAATTTTTAAAAAATAAGAATATTGAAAAAAATTATTATGAAAAAAAATACTAAGACATGTATTTCAAGTGTAACGAGTCAAAAAATAGTTAAATAAATTAATCATTTATGAATAAAAATTGTATTTAACTTGAAAATATGGTATGATGAATAACCAATCATCATCTAAATTCTGATCTTTTTCTCCAAATAGCTCTCATACTCTTAAATCCTGATTTTTTTGATTTAAAATCAAAATTATAAATAATATCTACAGTTTTTTCAATAGCTATTTGACTATCTTTAACAAGATCTCCTTGAGGTTTATTTAAATTAGCTAAATTACTGATTTTATCTGGAATATCATTTATTTCAAGAATTGGGATTTTTAAATGATTAGCTAAATCTATACTACCATGTACCTTATGGAAACCAGCTATTTTTATGGACGGAACCTTTAAAACTCCTGTTTCAATGACCATTCCCATACCTGCTCCAAAGACAATTGCTTTTGAAACACTCATCAAACTTAACATATCAAAAAAACCATCTAACACAATGATTTTTGAGGGGCTAATAATGGAATCTTTGCTTGATTTAGTTGAACTTATTGAATCATCTACATTTTTAAATGTATCTATCTTTGAATTTCTCAAAGAGCTAATTAAGTTTTCAATATGTTCTCTTTCAAATCTATATGGGGCTATGATAATTGGTAAATTAATCCTATGAATAGCTAAAATTAATTCATTTAAATCTTCTTCTTTTAAATCTCCCCCTAAAACAAATAAAATAAAATCATTAAAATCATTTTTATCGATTTTACACTCTTTAAAAACTTCTTCTTTAGTTTTTAAATCTCCATTAGCTATATATTCATTAACATAACTTGCCATTGGATATCCACCAATGTTTTTAATGTTTTTAAGTCCATAGCTATTTTTTAAATAGTTTTGATATTTTTTTGAAGGAGAGGTTATGATGTTTGCATGAGAAATTAGCTCGATTGGATTGTAAATATCTTGTTCAATGTGTAAAACTGGAATTCGGAGAAAGTTAGCTGCAGCTATTGATTTTCTAACATCCCCAGCATTTCCACAACTTATTAATAAATCAATATCTTTTCCCATTAGGGCCCTAATAGCCTTGATAATATCTTTAAGTATTAAGTAAGCTAATCTAAAATTATTTTTTTTAGCTTTTCCACTGCGACCTTTTCCTATTGAATAAATCTCTTCAACGTGAGGTTTTAAAATATTTTTCACACCTTCGCCATGGCTTAAAGCTATTATATTAGTTTTTTCCCAGTTCAGTTTCTTTTGAGATTCTAATTCTTTTAAATTTTCTATAATGGGAATAAGTGTTTTAGCAGGAGCAAGTTCACAAGCTATAGCTATGTTAAATTCTTCCTTTTTATTCATTTTTTACCATCTTTGTCTATAGTAGCTTTAATTTATTAAAAAAACCAGTAATATTTAATATGTTAAAAAATAGCTTTAAACAAATTTTATCAATTATTACAATTACCTAATATCGACATTACCTAATCTATTATTTAAGTTTACTACTATTTTATAATTTTTGAAAAAAGAAATTTTGAATAGTGATTTAGTTTTATTTATAGTTTAAATTAAATATTTGAAATTTAATAAAAGTTAAATATTTTTTCATTTATTTTTATTAAAAAAAAGTTTAATAAAACATTTTAATCTATTCTAATTATTTGAAAATTAAAAAACAATTCCTTAAATCTGAACAAATTATTTGATAATTAAAATTTTTTTTAAAAATTTAAATAAGAAAAATTAAAATAATTAGGAAATAAAGGTCTTAAAATAATGGTTTAGTTTTTATTAAATAAATTCAATTTCATATTTAGAAAATAAATATTTTAAAAAGTTTATTTTATTTATTTTTAATTAGAATTACGTTATTTTATTAAATATAGATTTATAAAGAATAGTTTAAAAAAAAAAAAGAATCTTTTAAAAAAAATTAAAAAAAAGATTAAAAAAATAGTAAAAAAAATGTTTTATTCTATCCTAATAATTAGAAAATTAAAAAACAATTCTCTCAATCTGAACAAAATTATTTTGAAAAAAAATAACTTAAAAGAGATGTATAAAAATGTCGGATTCAGAAAATTACTTTTAGGAAAACGTAGGTCTTGCTTTATAAAAATAATATATTATTGTAAAAATCCCAATTAAATAAAAGATCCAAACCACAATATCAGTGGGACCTGTTTCTATCCAGACAATAGTTTGAGCAAGAATTATAGCGTACATTCCAGTAGCTATTCCTTTAATGTGTTTTTGAAGAAAATGAAGTAATTTTAAAATAAATCCTATTGTGAACATTTGTATGGCCATAGCTACTATTCCAAAGTCTAAAATAGCTGGACCAAAAATAGTGGAAGTTATGGAATGATTTTTCCCAATGACCGCCTCACCAACTAAGACTCTGGGGTCAACAGACTCAAAAAAACCAGTTAGAGTATAATAAAATAAACTACCGTTTGTAGAGCCTTGAAGATAAGTAGCTTTATCTAATATATTTAAAGTAAAGCCAGCTCTATAAGATATTAAATCAATAGGATTTAATCTCCATTGTTGCCATTCAATTGAGTTAGTAGCTATAAACCCAATAGCTATTAGTAAAATAGCTACTGCTACAGCGAAAAACAAGTTGTGCTTCATTTCAAATTTTCGTGTATAGTACAATGTAATGAACACACTTAATAAAATAGTAATTGGAGTTGTTCGATACCCAGTTAAAGTGAATAGTGTAAGTCCAATGAGTAAAAGAATATAATGAGATTTTCTTTTGAATTTAGCTAATAGTAAGTTAATTCCAACTAAAAAAAAGATATATGAAAATAACCATAACTTAGTAGCAGCATTTGCTTTTAAAAC
>WRNS01000254.1 GCA_009776495.1 Methanobrevibacter sp.
TTATATATTATTTAAAAAAATATTTTTATAATTTTTTTTATCCTTAATTGATATAATATTTAAAAAAATATTTTGATGATTGATTTTTTAAATATATAATTAATTTTCAATTTTTGTTTTGATTAAGTTATTTTTTTTAAAATTGGGCATCAATGTCCTCAGTTTTAATTAATCTTTCGCAATAATGGCATCGTAAAAGGATAGGACTTGTTTTTAAAACATGAAATTTAGGCTCAATTGGTTCATCTGTATTTGTAATGCATTTTGGATTAGTACACTTTATGATTGATTCTAATTCATCCATGAAACTTACTTTGTTTTTAGCTATAATTTTGTAATCTCTAATAATATTTATAGTAGCATTAGGAGCTATTAAAGCTATTTTGTCTAATTCTCCAGATTTAAGCTCGCGATTTTCTATTTTAACTATATCTTTTTGGTTTGATTCTTTTGATGAAACATTCATAGCTATTGTAACATTTATATCTTCATTAGGAAGTCCTAAAATTTTTAAAACATGAAGGGATTTATTAACTGTAATATGGTCAATTACAGTACCATTTTTTATGGGCTTAACTTTCATTTCAGGTTTTTTCATAAAGGAATTTATATTTAAATTTTTATTTATAATTTTTTATTTAAGGATTTTTTTTTTTTTACTATTATTGTCATCAATAAGGTAAAGTTTTTATTTTTATTAATATTTTCAATAATGTGATGTTTTTATTTTTAAAAATAAATAAATGGAATATTTTTAATTATTTTAAAAATATTTCCATGAATTTTGCATAAACAGGTCTTGTTATGAATACACCTATTAGAACCCCAATCATTGTAACGAATGCAAAACCAGCTAATGTTCCAATACCACTGCTTCCTCTTGCAAACCCAACATAAGCCAGGGGTAACATAGCTGCAATTAACGTACCTGCTGAAGCAAATATAATAAATAATGCATTTTTCACACTAAGTCTTGTTCTAGTTCTCCTGCGTTTTGATGAAGTAGCTGTTTTAGAGCTAATAACTTCATCAGTAATGATAATTTGATCGTCAACTCCCGTTCCAACCGCAACTATAAGACCAGCAATAGCTGCAAGATCTATATTCTGTTGAATGATTGAAGCTATTCCAAGAGTAATTAAGATTTCAGAGATACTTGTTATTATAATTGGTATTACAAGAATAGGCTTTCTATATCTAAAATACATCAATATAGAAATAGCTAAAATAGCTAATAATCCTGCTATCATTGCACCTTGAAGGAATTCCTGACCTAACTCTGGAGAAACATTACTAGATCCAACAACTTGTATTTTCACAGGTATTGACCCTGTTTTTAACACGGTGTAAACNTGTTTTGCCTGGGCTTCTGCTTCTTCTCGAGAGTTTGCTCCACCANTAACACTAACTTCNGTANTTGGTTCTCCATTAGCTAATTCTGGTGATAGTATAGGAGGATTATTATCGATTAACTCACCATCTAAAAACATATAGACTTTTTCTCCTCCTTTTCCNTTAGCTTTTTCAGCAAATTTATGAGCTCCATNTACTGAAATATTAAAGGGAACCATCCATTCAGTGTCNGTTATTTCATACATTCCTACACTTGTTATATCCACACCAGTAATTGCAGGTTCAGCACTTTTATTTCCAATTTTTGCTTCAAAAATTCCTGGATTTCCAATTAGTCTTTCAACTTCCTCGGGACTAGTACCTGCCATTTCTATCATAACTAGTTGGTTACCACTTGATCTAACTTTAACATCTTTTACTCCATAAATGTTTAGACGTTTATCAAGAACAGCAGTTATAACTTCCATTGTGGCATCATCAACAGGTTTTTCTAACTGTAGTTGAATTAAAGAACCACCTTTTAAATCAAGACCTTGCTGAATTCCTATGGTAGAAATGCTGACAATGCTTATTATAATAAGTACAGCCATTAAAATAACTTGTTTATCTTTGAAAAATTCAGACAAATTTCTTTTTTTCATTTTTTCCCTCTATATACCATCTAAGAATTCCAAGATTCATAAACCATGTGGTTATTATATCTCCAGTTAAACCAATTATTAAAACAGCAGCTATATAGCTAAGAGTTGATGCTTCTGGAATTAAAATGAATGTTACAATGTATAATATTACCATTGTTGTTATTGCGGTAATAGACATTGTTAAACCTGTTTTCATTGCTCCTTCAGCTCTTTCAACAATAGTTCCTTCTTTTCGTTTCAAAAGACGTGTTGTAAGCACAATATCTGTATCAATACTGTATCCAATAAGCATTAACAAAGCACCTACAGAAGCTATGGATAATGGAATATTAAATAATGACATTCCTCCAATAGCTATTATTATATCGGATAATGCAGCTAATATAACAGCTATCGACGGAACAAATTCTCTAAATATGATAAACACTGTTATAGACATAAATAAAAATGCAAATAACACTGCCCAATAAATTTGAGTCATGGCTTCTTCACTTAACAAGGGGCCAATAGCATTAAAACTAGTAACTTCTGCTTTACCTTGTATAGCTGAATCAAATGCAGTTGAATTTATTTCACTTCCCATTTGTACAGTAACATCTTTACCTGTATTACTCAACACATCAACTTCATCTATTTTTAGATTAGTTTTCAGATGATTTTCCAAAGCTGAAGAAGACATGGGTTCTTTCATTTTTAAAACAGCTATTGTCCCTCCTTGCAATTCTATTCCTTCATTCACACCATGAAAAGCTATTAAACCTACTGATAATAGTGTAATAATTACAGGAATAATAATCAATAGCTTATACGAATTTATAAATTTTTCTAACATCAAAGCACCATAAGTCTTAACATTGACAATTGATAATAATTTTATTATTAATAATTTTTTTATTTTTATTATTATTTTTACTTTTATTTTAATGATAATTTAGTTATTAATTTCAATCAAATTTTATTATTATTTTTATAATAATTTTTATAA
>WRNS01000255.1 GCA_009776495.1 Methanobrevibacter sp.
ATAGTAAAATAGTAATAATAAATGATCTTTTAAATAAAAAAAGAATAATTTTTTTTTTTTAATAAATGATAATTAAATAAAAAAGAATAATTTAAATTTTATTCTATTTTATTTTTAAATGTTTTTTTTAAAATAATTTGAGCCTAATTAACTTATTTTTTCTTGATTTTAACTATGTCTCCTAATGTAGGACCATTTGATGAAGAATTTTTAAAGGCTTCTAAATCAATATCATCAATTTTTTCAATTAATGTGATTTTTAAAATATTTTCTAGTTTTTTAGCTAATCTTATATCTGGAACCATTTTTCCAGATTCTAATCTATTTATTACCGAAACTTTTTCATTGATTTTGTTTCCAAGGTCTTCTCTTGACCATTTTTTTTCTTCTCGTTTTTTCCGGATAATAGTATTGTAGTTTTCAATGAGCTCTTCAGTAGGTTCGTCTCTCCTTCTCTGTTGTANNTTTTTGNTTTGTTGTTTTGGNTTTTTTCTAACTATGCTTCTAGGTTTTGGAGGTGTTTTTTGGATTTTACCGAATTTAGAACAATCTTCACACACTTCCATAACAGAACCATCAATTTTTGTTCTTAAAGGTCTACCTTCTATTGATTTACCACAAATCTCACATCTCATAAAATATAATTGTTTTTTAGATATTTTATATTTTACCATCAAATTAAATATTTTCCCATAAAATTAAATATTTAATTATCTTAAAATTTAAATATAAATTGAATATGGCATAAACTTAATAAAATTTAATATTGGGGGCTGTGTTAAAAACTTGATAAAATTTAATATTATTGGGTTGTGTTAAAAAATTAATAAAATTTAATATTGGTGGGCTGTGTTAAAAACTTGATAAAATTTAATATTATTGTGCTTTGTTAAAAAATTAATAATTTTAATAATTATGGACTGTGGCAAAAACTTAATAAAATTTAAATATATTGGAATATATAGTAATAATGCATTTTAACAAATTATATTAATTAAAATTTTCTAAGGAGTGTTCTTAAAAAATGGATAATTCCTATCAATCATTTCAAAATAAGATTGAAGATCTTAAAAAAGAAGTACGAATGTTAAAAGAAGAAAATACAAAAACTAAAAGAAATCTAATGTGGAAAGTAAGAAAATTAGAAAAAGACAAAATTTTCACTGAAAACGAAAAAATTAGATTAGAAAGAGAAACAAAATCATTAAGAGGAGAAGTTGAAAGATTTAGATCTCCTCCATTGGTTTTAGCTACTATTACTGAAATATTAGATGATAACAGAATGACTGTAAAAAGTAGTACAGGACCTCATTTTGTAATTAATTATTCAAGAAATTTCGATGAAAAGTTACTTGAACCAGGCTCAAGAGTAGCTTTAAACCANCAAACTTTTAGTATAGTGGATGTTCTTCCTTCTGAGAAAGATCCAAGTGTTACTGGCATGGAAATTGAAGAAAGACCNGATGTTTCATATGCAACTATTGGTGGTCTAGAAGATCAAATAATGGANGTTAAAGAGACTGTTGAATTGCCTCTTAAAAAACCTGAATTGTTTAAAAAAATCGGTATCGATCCACCAAAAGGTATTCTTTTATATGGTCCTCCTGGTACTGGAAAAACTTTACTTGCTAANGCAGTAGCTAATGAAACNAATGCTACATTTATTAAGATTGTTGCATCTGAATTTGTGAAAAAATATATTGGTGAAGGTGCAAGACTTGTNAGAGGAGTATTCGAACTTGCTAAAGAAAAAGCTCCNAGCATAATATTCATTGATGAAATTGATGCTGTAGCTGCTAAAAGACTTAAAAGTTCTACAAGTGGTGATAGAGAAGTTCAAAGGACTTTAATGCAATTATTAGCTGAACTTGATGGTTTTGAATCACGTGGTGATATTGGAATCGTAGCTGCTACTAATAGACCTGATATTTTAGATCCAGCTCTTCTTAGACCTGGAAGATTCGACAGATTCATCGAAGTTCCTCTTCCAAATGAAGATGGAAGAAAAGAAATCTTAAAGATTCACACATCCAAGATGTCATTATCTGAAGAAGCTGACATAGATCTTCTTGCAACATTAACAGATGGAGTTTCAGGAGCAGATTTGAAAGCTATTTGTACTGAAGCAGGAATGTTTGCCATAAGAGAAGAACGTGAAGAAGTCATGGTTTCTGATTTCATGGACGCTGTAGATAAAATCATGGGCGTCGAACATGATGAAGAGTACAAAAAAGAAGCAGGAGTAATGTTTGGTTAAATTTTAATAATTTTTAGATAGTCCTTAGCTATTTTTTAGTTAGTTACTAAGTTAGCTAATTTATAGCTATTTTTTTATTTTATAACTATCTTTAGCTAATTTTTAGCTATATTTTAGCTAATTCTGTTATTATTAGCTATTAATTTTTTTAAAATTTGAATATTTTACTCTTTTTTAAAAATAACATTTTTTTTAATTTTCATATAGCCAATGATGAACCCTATGAGCTCTGATATGTGATGAATGATGGGCGATCTGAGGCTATTTTTTTTTATTTAATTTTTTTTAATTTATTTTTTATATAAATCAAGACTTTAGTTGTGGACAGTTTTTAAACATTTATTTTAACATTTCCCACAAAAAGTAATTTTTAATAATTTTTTTTATATGCTTTTTTAATATATTTATAGCTAATTTTTTTTAAAAAATTTTTACAATAATTTTTTCATATTTTTTTTTATTATTATAATTATCATAATTATTCAATGAAAAGTATAATCATATTTTTGAAAATCATGTACAAATAGCTATTTTTTAGTTTCAATTCATATAAAAAAAGTGTTTTCAATTATCCTTTAGAACCTTTAGAATGAGGATTATTCTATTAATTCAATGAATTTTGTAATTTAACTCTATATTATCAAGTATTTTTGATTAATTTTTGGTTAAATTAAATTTATATTAAGTTAC
>WRNS01000256.1 GCA_009776495.1 Methanobrevibacter sp.
ATAAATTATAATATATAAATAAATTAAATATGATAAAAATTTTAATAAATAAATTAAATCTGATAAAATTTATAATATATAAATAAATTAAATATGATAAAAATTTTAATAAATAAATTAAATCTTAATAAAAATAAAAAAAAGGATAAATAGCTTTTATTTATCCTTTAAACTCATTATTCATTATATTCAAGTTCAATTAGTTAAGTATCTTTTCTTTAATTTTTAATTTATTAAACTAATTCCTGTATTTTAAGCTTTATCAAGTTTATGGACTTATTTTAACATTTTTTCCAATATATTTCCCAAATATTGCAGCTGCATTTCTTGCACTATTCTTCTTAAAATTAGAATCTTTAATGGTCAATTTCACTGTTTTTACATTAGGGTTATACCAAATAGCTCCACCTTCATCAGCTTTGTTACTGGTAAAAGTACACTTGCTCACTGTATAGCTAGGGCCTTCACTCATGAAAATAGCTCCACCACACTTATTTGCTTTATTGTTGGTAAATTTACAACCACTTATAGTTACTTTCTTCGCACTAAAGGTAACACCTATAGCTCCAGCTTGAATATTAGCTTTGTTATTGGTGAAAACACAATTTTTCACATTTAAGGTACCTTTATCAGGATAGTATTGTATTGCCCCTCCATTGGTATTTGATTTTCCATTTTTGAATTGAATTTTTTCTATAGAAATTTTTTTAGAGCTAATATAAAAAATCTGTTTTTTTCCTTGACCATCTAAAACAACTTTAGAACCTTTTCCTTTAATCGTAATGTTTTTATAAATTGTTAGATCAACGTTATTTTTACCCTTATAAACTCCATTTTTAAGTATGATAGTGTCTCCATTTTTAGCTGTATCAATGGCTTTTTTTAGCCCACCTGATGTTTTAGAATTTATAGTTATATTCTTAGCACTAACAGCACTTAGCATACTAATAGCTAAAGTAGCTATGAGTAATATTATTAATATGTTTTTCATTTTTAAATTCATTATTCCCCTCCATTATTTAAAACACAATTGAGAATCGAGAACTTCTTATATAAACCTCATCAATCAATTGATTTTTTTAAACTATTTGTCGTAATATATGATTTTTATTGAGAAATATAATTTTAATTAATAAATTTATATCATAATCATGAAAAATATTTCATATTTAAGAAGTATATATTACATTTTTTTTTTTATGTTAAATTTTAATGCATAATAAAATTATTATAAATTGTTTTAATAATAATTTTTGGCATAATCTATAATTAAATTTCTATAATTTTTTACATTTATATTTTTATAATTTTTAAAATTAAATTGGATATAAATTAGTTAAATTATATCAATAGTGGAAATAGGTAAATTATACTAAGTATTTTCAAAAAAAAATTATTCTTTTAAAAAATAAATTGATATCAAAATTAGCCACAATGCCCCTATAGAAAGTGTTATCCTCTGGAATAATCCTGAATAAAATCGAAATCCATCAAATATTAAATAACCAAGCATTGTTATGAAAAACATTATTAAAAATAAAATTCCAGTTAAAAATGAGTAAATCATCCAGTTTTTCTTATTTTTAGATGAAAAGTAATTGCCAAAAATAAAAGTAGCTAAAGGTAATCCAAAAAATAAAAATCCAGCAAAAAATTTGTGGATTGGACCTGAAAAACTTGGATTATCCTTAACAATAGCTTTTGCTTCTGAATATCCGGTCGTGGTGTCTGTGGTAAAACATCCCGCACCTATTAATCCAATTCCACAAACAAGTAAAAGAATGGGGCCCCATATAGGAATTCCATTGTTTTTTTCTTCTTTTACTATTTCTTCTTCTTCTACTTCTTCTTTAATTACTTCTTTTTCTACATCATCTACTTCTTTTTCTTCTTTAGTGATTTTCAACAATCCATAAGCAAAAAAAACTATTAAAACTCCTGTTATTAAAAAAGTAGCTACTTGTATCCATCCTACTGGTCCAATAGATAAAGAACTAACTGGGGCCATTACTGGATTGTATCCTTCTCTAAAAGCTCCTTGAATGATCCAAGAAATAGTAAAAAACAATCCTGCAATTACCCCACAAAGTATCAGACATTTATTGTATAAATTTAATTTTCTTTTTTTATCACTCATAAATATCATTTCTCTAAAACCAATTCAATTAATAAATAAATAATTCATTTATAGTCATTTACTTTTTTTATATTTATCAAGATAAATAATTGTCAAGCTATTTAAAAATTTATTATCAGATTTATTAACATTTAATTTTTAAATAACATGGTTTAATGGATTAAATTAACAATTCAAATTTTTTTATTTATAAATTATAAATATAAACTTATTTAATTATGCTAATAATAATTCAAATACTTAAAATAATAAATTATAAATATTAATATTAATATATTAAGATACAAATTTATATTAATAAGCTTATAAATTTTCATTTTAAAATTATATGGAGGAATTTAAAATGGTTTTAAAAGTAGAAGTATTTGTATCATCAAGTTGTCCATATTGTCCTCAGGCTGAACAAGTTGTTGATGAAGCAAAAAGAGAAATTGGAGATGAAATGGACGTTGAAGTTATTAATATCAGGAATGATAGAGAAAAAGCTCTTGATTATGGATTAATGGCTGTTCCAGCTATAGCTATAAATGGTGTTGTGGAATTTCTCGGAGCACCGACTAAAGATGAGTTAATGGCTAAATTAAAATAAAATTTATAAATTCTATACTCTGTATTACTAACACTTAATTATAGTTTTAAGAATTATACTTATTTTTAAAACGCTATTTAAATATAAGTATTATTATTATTATTATAGTTAATTTACAATTTAAAAGATTTCAATCTCTCATTCTATTTATAGGAATAAATGTAAATAAATTAAAAAATAATCTTTAAAAAATAATCATTAAAAAGTTTTTTTTTTTTAAC
>WRNS01000257.1 GCA_009776495.1 Methanobrevibacter sp.
AAAAAACAAAACAAACAAATTAGAAATTTTTTTTAATATTTTTTAATCTTTTTTTAAAGTTGTTAAATTTTTCAAGTTAATCAATAATTTGAATTTTTAAATATAATAATATTTATGTTAAAAAATAATAATAAAATTTATTTTTAAAAAAAAATTATTCACCTCTGAAAAGAATTTTAATAAAATAAAGAATAATTATACTTACATTTTCATCCATTTTCAATTTTTTTCATGATTTGATTAGCTATTTTTACTGATTTTTCATCTTTGAAAGAATAAGCTATTCTTTTAACAGCTTCTAAATTTCTAACAAACTTGTCAAGCCAAGAAAATACATCCCCAGAATAAGTTTGAATTTGATAATTTCTAAATAACTTTCTTGAAATATCACTGGGATCTTTCTTTTTTAATCTTTCATTAATTATAAATTCAGAAATTCCTTTTTGAAGACACATGCAAAACGGCTTGTCACTGCATTTACACTGTAAAAAATCAACTTGAATCTTGAGAAGAGCTTCCTGAAATTTCCTATCCAATTTAGCCATTGTATCTCCTGAAGAAATAATATCCATAGTTGATTCAGAAAATAATCTGGTAGAAAAGTTAACTTTTAAAGTGTTAACTATTTGTTTATGAACCGCAGAACCTAAATAAGCACTTTCAAAGTAGTCTAATTCCATAGCTATATGCATAATGTGAAAATATAAGTCTTTTTTTTTCAATCTTTTAAATAATGATTTTCTTATAAATTCTCCCTCGTCAACAGTTAAAAAAGACTTAGCTACAGCTTTTCCAAAGTTAGTGGGTTCAATATTATTATTATTATTATTATTATTATTAGAATTATTATCATATGATATTAACCCTTTATCATTCAATTCATCAATAGCTATTTCAACATCAATGGGGGTTTGAATATTTTCATAAAAGTCTTTAATCTTAGAAATTTTATTCAGTGAACGAGAACAAACATCAGCCAAAACTTGTTCTTTTACATCCTCTTCATTATAATCTATACTAACTTTTTCCACATCACTTTCTAAAAGAGAAATAGCTATGGATTCTTCACTTTCCCCATCAAATTTATTAGATATTTCTGGAAGAAGATAAATAACACCTCTATCATGATAGCTTGGTCTACCAGCCCTACCAATCATTTGTGAAAATTCATTTGGGCTTATCCATCGGTTTCCCATTAATAATGTTTCAAAAATTACAGAAGATGCTGGAAAGTCTACTCCTGCAGCTAATGCTGCTGTAGTAACCACAGCTGAAATTTTTCCATTTCCAAAATCTTTTTCTATTTTTTCTTTTTTAAAGTAAGAAAGACCTGCGTGATAAGGCGATGCATTAATCCTTCTGTTATTTAAGTAATTAGCTATTTGATGAGTTTTTTTTCTGGAATTAGTAAATATTATAGTTTGACCAGAGAATCCTTTAGAAGATTTTGTTTTAAACTCTTTTAAAACTAATTTTCTAATAATATTTCTCTTTTCGATTTCCCCTCTTAGAAAAATTAAATGTCTTTTTAAAGGAACAGGACGTTGATCATATTGAATCAATTTCATCTTAAAGTTTTTAGCTAAATATTTAGGATTTTTAACAGTAGCTGACAGACCAATTATTTGAGTATTTTGAAAAATATTTTCAATTCTCTTGATTAAACCATGTAGCCTTACTCCCCTATCCTCATCATCTAAAGTATGAATTTCATCAATGAGAACAAGTCCAAGGTCATTTAAATCATCAGATTTACCAGATCTAAGTAAAAAATCTATTCCCTCATATGTTCCAACAATAATATCTGCATCATTAATGTTGGTACTTGGAATTTTAAGCTCTTCTTTTGCATTAATTCTATTCATTCCAACTTTAATGGAAACTTTAAGACCAAGTGGTTCGTATCTCTTTTTAAAATCCCTATATTTCTGATTAGCTAATGCTACAAGAGGAGTTAAAAATATAAATTTTTTACCCTCCATAGCTTTTGGAATACCAGCTAACTCCCCAATCAATGTTTTCCCACTTGCAGTAGCCGAAACAACTAATAAGTTTTCATCCTTTAATAAACCATTTTTAATAGCTAAGTATTGAACTGGTAAAAGATACTTATTATTCTCATCTAAAAGAATTTTTTTAAAACTCCTCGGAATTTTGAGTCTATTGAGCTCAATTTTTGGAATTTTTTTGTTAATGTCCCCTGTGATTTCATCAAATAAAGTTAAGTTTAAATTAGCTATTGGATCAAATTTATGGTGTATCATAGACAGTACTTCATCCAAATTTCCTGTTTTATTTAAAACTCTTTTAAAATTTTTGAATGATTTTTTATCAAAACCTTGAAGTTTAAGCTCTCTTTTTATAGCTTCCTCAGCACAAACTTTGCATATATTTTGATTATGATATAAGTAGCTAAAATTAGAATTTATAATCGTGATATTTCCCTCTAAAGTACAATGGCTACAAATTTGTGTAAATCGAAAATCTATATTTTGAGACTTGAGAAACATTTCCATTTCTTCATCTCGTGAGGTTAAAAAAACAATTTGACTTTTAAGAAGTTTAATAACTTCTGATGGTGAAAATAGCTTTTCATCATCATCGTATTTAGCTATAAATTTGTTAATGGATATATTCTTGGAATTTTTTTCAAATTTGAGGAATCCTACAAACTCTGGGATTCTTTTAGTATTTAAAGCACCTTTGGGACTTCCAATAGGATACATTTTCCAAGATTTCTTAGTTTTTTTAAATATTATCATCATTTTTACTTTGTTTTACTTATTAATAAAATTAATTAAGTAATTTACAATCGTTGATTATATTTTTATGAAATCTATATTTATGAAATTCTAAAATCAAGCAATTAAAATAATCTAAAAAAACAAAATCAATCATTTAAAACAAAAAAAAAAAAAAAAA
>WRNS01000258.1 GCA_009776495.1 Methanobrevibacter sp.
ATTAAAACATGAAAAATAATTTTATTTTTAAAAACTTAATTAATTTTATAAAAAACAATTTACTTTATAAAAATACTTCATCTTATTTAATCTAAAAAATAAAAATAAAATAAATAAAATCAATCTTAAAATATGTTTTTAACTATATAAAATTAATATCCACGATTATTATTACTTTTAAGGTGTGTCCATGTCAAAAATTAAAATTCCTATTGCTAGTCCTATTATTGGTGATGAAGAAATAGAAGAAGTTGTAAAAGTTTTAAAATCTGGTTTTATTGCCCAAGGACCAAAAGTAAATGAATTTGAAAAAGAATTTGCAAAATTCGTTCATGCAGAATATGGAGTAGCTACAAGTTCAGGCACAACTGCATTACATGTGGCTCTCTTATCTTGTGGTATAGGAGAAGGTGATGAAGTAATAACAACTCCTTTCTCATTTGCAGCTACTGGCAATTCAATTCTTTATACTGGAGCTAAACCCGTTTTTGTAGATATTGATCCAGACACATTTAACATAGACCCTGATAATATTGAAAAAGCAATTACCGATAAAACAAAAGCTATTATGCCTGTTCAATTATATGGTCAAGCAGCAGAAATGGATAAAATATCTAAAATAGCTAAAAAACATGAATTATTTATAATTGAAGATGCTGCACAAGCCCATGGAGCTATTTATAAGGATAAAAAAGTAGGATCCCTTGGAGATATGGCTTGTTTCAGTTTTTACCCAACAAAAAACATGACAACAAGTGAAGGAGGGATGATTACTACAAACAACAAAGAATTAGCAGAAAAAGCTAAGATGATTAGAGCTCATGGTGAATCAAAAAGATATGAACATGCCATCCTCGGATATAATTTCAGAATGACTGACATAGCTGCAGCTATTGGTCTTGTACAACTTAGAAAACTTGACAAATTTAATGATAAAAGAATAGCTAATGCTAAGTATTTGACAGAACAGTTAAAGTCAGTTGAAGGAATAACTACTCCTAAACAGCTAAATAATGCAAAACATGTATATCATCAGTACACGATTAAAGTCACACATGGCAATAGAGATGAATGGGTAAAGCTATTGAATGAACATGGAATAGGAACTGGTATTCATTATCCAATCCCTATTTACAAACAAAAGCTTTACATGGAATTAGGATATGATGACAAGTTAGAAAATACTGAAAACGCGGCGGATACTGTTATTTCACTTCCAGTTCATCCAAACTTAACTGAAAAAGATTTACAAAGTATTGTAAATGTATTAAAAGAAATTTCCCAGAAATTTTCTATTTAAAAATCTAAAATTTTTAATTTTTTTTAATTAATTTATAAAAATTTACCATATTCCTGTGGAAAAAGCAATAATTAATAAAAATTTACCATATTCCTGTGGAAAAAGCAATCATTAACCATACAATAGTCATTATAATGTTTAAGAAAATCATTATTATTCCATGTGTTTTAGCATCTTTATTATTTCTTGTAAGCAGATAGATTGCTATAACTACTCCTAGCAGACCACCTAAAAATGAAAATATATATCCTAAAACAATAGCTAAAGTATGAGTTTTCTCAGGTTGATTGTGAACAGGAGATGTCCTTCTTTTAACCCATTCTCCACAATATTTACATTTTTCATCTGTTGCAAAAATTATATTTCCACAGTATGGACAGTTAATCTCATTTGAAGAGACAGCTTGGGTAGAAGAATCAAAATTTTCTTGAGTATGATTGTTCATTGCCATATTACTGGTTTCTCCTGTAGCTAATGGAGAACCACAGAATTCACAAAAGTTAGAACCTGCTAAGTTACGAGAGCCACATTTCCTGCAAAAATTATCTTCTTGTACAATATCACTTTCTAAACTATTTCCACAATTTAAACAAAATTTTGCATTTTCATTATTGATATATCCACAATTTGAACAACTTTTATTCATTTAATCACCGAAAAATAATAAGATCATCAAACATTAAACTTTTCAAGAAATTTATTAATGGAAGAATTTCTCAAAAAACCTATGAATGCCGTTCTCTTTTTGTAGTACAAAGAATGATTTGATAAATCATGGATAGCATTCATAATAATTGCGTTTTTTGTAATTCCCCAACGCATTTTATTTGATCTTAAAATGAAACCGATGACGTCAGAATTAACATTTTCAGAAACGATTATTTG
This sequence comes from Methanobrevibacter sp., assembly GCA_009776495.1. GTDB lineage: Archaea > Methanobacteriota > Methanobacteria > Methanobacteriales > Methanobacteriaceae > Methanorudis. Next base: position 2,186 of record WRNS01000258.1, read on the forward strand.
AACAGTTAAAGGAGCCCAAGCAGCTCCTGCCACTCCAAAATTTTCATGCGTACTATTAATAGATTCATTTATGTATTTAGTAGCTATGTCTACTGTAATGTTTGGAATATATTTTACATAAGCAAAAATATCATTTTCTCTATAGAAGTTAACCTCTTTAAAAGAGGGCAAGTCAATTAACTCAGGATTAGGGAGGTTTTTTTGGAGTCTTATAATGTATTTTTCATATTCTCCAGTTTCGATAAGATTATTATGATTATTATGATTATAATTGTTATTATTATGATTATTATTATTAAAATCGCTATTTTCTTGATTTAAAGAATCAGTTTGAACATTCCTAGTATTTATCTCTTCAAAAACTTCTTCAAGTTTTTTCCCACAATAATTACACCATTTAGCAGTTATACTCACTTTTTTGCCACAATAAATACAAACTTTACTTTGTTTTTCATCGACCAAATTGTTTGAATCAATATTTTTATCATTTAGTTCCTGGCAACAATATTCACATACTTTAGAATCCTTAGGGATTTTTTCAAAACAATGGGGACAAATTATATTCTCTATCTTAACACCACACCATAGTTTATGTATAGTACTATATAGAATATTTCTTAATAAATATTAAAACATTATTATTTATAAAAAAAATATAAAAAAAATTGAAAAAATCTTAAAAAAAATTAAAAAAGATAAAAAAGATAAAAAAAAAATTAAAAAAGATAAAAAAAATT
>WRNS01000259.1 GCA_009776495.1 Methanobrevibacter sp.
ACTTCCAATCACAGGAGATGGTAGTGAAACAAGAGATTGGACATATGTAGAAGATATTGTAAATGGTTTAGTGTCTATGGGAATAGAAGAAGAAGCCATTGGTGAAGCTATTAATCTTGGCTCTGGTAAAGATCACAAGGTTGTTGATATGGCAAATAAGATCAATGATTTAACTGGAAATAGTGAAGGGATTGCCTACGCTCCACGTAGGGATTGGGATGCCAAGAATAAACTGATCTCATCCATTGATAAAGCTAAAGAAATTTTGGATTACAAACCAACAGTTTCTTTTGATAAGGGATTGAAGAGAACTTACGGTTGGTTTATTGATAATTGGAATTACATTGAAGAAAGTGCTGAATTTTAATTCAAATTTTTTAAATTAAATGGATTCTTATTTAATATTATATTTTTATTTAGATAGAAATTTTTCATTTTATCATAATTATTAATTAGATGGTTTATATGAGTAAATTTAGTGAATACCAAGATAAGACGGTTCTTGTAACTGGAGGGGCAGGTTGTGTTGGAGGCAATCTGATAAAAAGATTAGATGAACTTGGTGCCAAGATTGTTGTCCTTGATAATTTATCATCATCTTATGAATGGAACCTACCTGATTTGGATAATTTAAACTTTGTTAAAGGAGATATTTTAGATGATGCTGCCTTAAAACGGGTTTTCAAAGAAAAACCAAATTTAGTTTTTCATTTAGCAGCTCACTTTGCCAATCAGAACAGTGTTGATAATCCTGAACATGATTTAATGGTAAATGGAATAGGGATTTTAAAAGTTCTTCAATATGCACAATTAGCTGATGTTGAAAGATTTGTCTACTCTTCATCTGGCTGTGGTGTTTATGGACTTGACTCTAAAATGCCATTTAAAGAAAATGATATTTCCATTTCTCTTCACACTCCATACCAAGTAACAAAACTACTTGGAGAGTTGTATACAAATTATTTTAATAATCTATATGACCTTCCGATAGTAAATGCTAGGTTTTTCAATATTTTTGGTCCTGGAGAGGTTCCAGGTAAGTATAGGAATGTTATTCCTAATTTCTTTTATTGGTCTATTACCAATCAAGCACTTCCAATCACAGGAGATGGTAGTGAAACAAGAGATTGGACATATGTAGAAGATATTGTAAATGGTTTAGTGTCTATGGGTATAGAAGAAGAAGCTATTGGTGAAGCTATTAATCTTGGCTCTGGTAAAGATCACAAGGTTATTGATATGGCAAATAAGATCAATGATTTAACAGGAAATAGTGAAGGGATTGCCTACGCTCCACGTAGGGATTGGGATGCCAAGAATAAACTGATTTCCTCCATTGAAAAAGCTAAAGAAATTTTGGATTACAAACCAACAGTTTCATTTGATAAGGGATTGAAGAGAACTTACGGTTGGTTTATTGATAATTGGAATTACATTGAAGAAAGTGCTGAATTTTAATTCAAATGCTTATTTGTCTCTAGTTTTCTGTTTTTTATTTTAAAATATAATTAATTTTTTAAATAATTTTTTTTTTACCTATGAATTTTATGTTTTAAAAATTTTTTAATCATTTTTTTAAATATGAAACTTTTGAATCGAAACTTTTTAAAGACATATATTATTTAAGTACTATGTGATTTTATGAGAATTTTACTTATTCAGGAATCAGATTGGTTAGAAAGAAACCCACATCAACAACATCATTTGATGGATAGAATGGCTGTTAAAGGACACGATATTAAAGTAATTGATTATCCTATTGACTGGAATAAAGATACAGAAAAAAAAGGATTGATTTATCCGAAAGAAATTTATGATGATGTTTATAAAGTTGATAAAAGAGCCAAAATTCAGGTGATTAGACCAAGTTTTCTTAAAATCCCTGTTATAAACTATATATCCCTTTGTATAAGTCATAAAAAAGAAATAAAAAAACAAATCAATGATTTTAAACCAGATATAATAGTTGCTCTTGGGCTTTTAAATGGATACATAGCATCAAAAATAGCTAAAAAGCATAAAGTTCCCTTTGTATATTATTTAATTGATGTATTATACAGATTAATTCCTGAAAAACCTTTCCAATACTTAGGAAAAATAATAAATAAGAAAGCTATAGCTAATTCCACAAAAATCATTACAATCAATCAAAAGTTAAAAGAATTAGCTATTGAACTTGGATCAGATAAAGAAAATACAATTGTAATTGATGCTGGAATCGATTTAAATGAATTCAATCCTGAATTAAGTGATTTAAACATAAGGCGAGAATTTAATATTTCTAAAGATGATTATGTATTATTTTTCATGGGATGGATTTATAATTTTGCTGGAATGAAGGAATTAGCTATTGAACTTGGTAAAAACAAAGACAAGTACAAAAACATGAAAATTGTTCTTGTTGGAGATGGAGATGCTTATGAAGATATGGTTAAAATCAAAAAAGAATATGATTTAAAAGATCAGCTGATATTAACAGGAAAACAAGATTATACAAAAATTCCAGAATTTTTAGCTATGGCTGACTTTTGTCTGCTTCCTGCCTATCAAGATGAGGAGATAATGCAAGATATTGTTCCAATAAAGTTGTATGAATACCTAGCTATGAAAAAAGTTGTGATAGCTACTGACTTACCTGGAATACATAGGGAATTTGGAGAAAATCATGGGATTGTTTATGTTAATGAAGCAAAAGAAGTCTTAAATACAGCACAAAAGATAATAGATAATGATACTTATGATAAAATAGCTACTGCTGGTAGAAATTTTGTTAAATCTAATGATTGGGACAATATTGTGGATAATTTTGAGGAAACATTGTTAGATTTAATTAAAGAAAGTCAATAAATTAATTATTTTATTTTAAAAACCTTGTTTGTTGTTTGTTTGTTTGTTTGTTTTTTTTTTTTTTTGGTTT
>WRNS01000260.1 GCA_009776495.1 Methanobrevibacter sp.
AAATTATCCAAATCTTCAAAAATAAAAATAAAAAAATTAAAAAAAAATTAAAATAATAAAAAAAATATTTATTTTATTAAAAATAATATTAATTAATATTTATTCTATTAAAAACAATATTAACTTAAAATTTAATTAATTAAATTAAAAAAAATGACTCGGATAATACTATTTGTGAATAGAATAGTTATGATAGTAATATTTGTGAATAAAATTATTATGAATAGTAATATTTATGAATAGAATAGTTATAAATAGTAATATTTATGAATAGAATAGTTATGAATAGTAATATTTGAATATAGATAATAATTTATAATAAATAAAAGATAGTATAAATGACAAAATATCGATGTTATTATAAAGTTAATTATAAATTGTAGGAGAATTCATATGGATGAAAAAATGAAAACTACTTTATTAGCTGTTCTTTGCTTCTTAATTATCGTTTCATCATTTATAGGAATGCAGTATCTTAAATCATTATATGTCCAAGAAACAATTGAACTGAGTGAAGTAAGTTTTAAAGTTCCTAATGGCTTTAGCTATGTGAATGGATCTTATGAAAAAGTGATCGATGAATCTGAAAATGGAACAACTTTTTATAAGATATTATTACGAAATCAAGACGAAACAATTGAACTAAGACAATACAACACTACTTTAGAGCTAAACAGTAGCGATGTTATTGATGTTAATGGTATTTCAGTTTATAAAAATGGTACTGATGCTAGTAATCAGCATTTTGCCTTTAACTTTAATGGAAAAGGTTATCAAATCATAATCCCTATTGATAGTAGTCAACTTATTGAAGATATTGTAAGTAGTATGGAGGCGAAAGAGTGAATTTAAATCAAACTATCCTACTCACGACCATTGTCATTATCTGTGTGATGGGAGCCGTTGAAGGTATGTTGATTTTTGGTGGAACTAATGTTATAACATTAGATAATAGTACAGAAAACAATGTTACAAATGACACTAATCTTACAGATTCTGACGATTCTGGTTCTGAAAATAACAATCCAACAAACAATGATCCAGTACCAAATTTAGAGCCTGAACCACCAGAAAATAATCAGCAGGACTATGATCAGCCGAACACTGAGCTGAATGAAAATATTTATGAATAATAGCTATTTTTAGGAATAATAGCTTTTTTTATGAAAAATAGCTATTTTTTCCTCTAAATCAAAAATTTTTTAACTTTTTTATTGTTTTTATCTAATTTTCTAATTTTTTTATCATTAATTATAATAATAATAATAATTTTTCTTATTTTCTTTATATTTTACAACATATTGTCATTATTTTCCATTAACTCATTAGCAATTTTTACCTTTTAGGAAAAATAAATGTTCAATTATGAAAATAATGGTTTTTTTCCCATCGAATGATTATTCGGATTATATTTTCATAGTTTATAGCTTAATAAAAACCTTTATATTCTATTACGTAGTAATATTAAATGTCCAATATAATTTATATTCATTGAAAAAGTGAGGATAAATGGATAAATTTTATAGTGGAATAAAATGAGGTGGAAAAATTACGATAAAAAATAAAACATTGCTTTTAGCAGTAGCTCTTCTTTTTTTCATTAGTCTAACAGCAAGTTTTGCTAGCAATGTTAATGACAACACAAATAATGATTATTATAGCATTGAAAAATCATCAAAAGACGTAGATAGTTCTTTAAATAAAGAAATTTGTAAAAGTTCTCAAAGTGAGAATGTGAAGCTTAATGATTCTAAAAATGTTTTTTTAGCTTCTGGTGAAGAAGATAAACCTACAAAGCTTTCACAAGACAGTATTTTAAATGCTTCTAAAAATGTTAAAAAATTTATTTCTAAAAATGGCAAATTACCTAATTATGTTACCATAGAGGATTATGAATTTTCTATGCCAGAATTCATGTATTTATTAGCTAAAACTATTCAATTAAAGTACAAAAAAAGTATTTCCGATGTAACAATTAAATACGACGTTAATAATCCTACAAAACCAGCAGGAACTAATATTAAAGGAAAAATTTCTTTAAAAAATTACTATAACTATACTGCCAGGGTAGCTAGCTACATCACTAAGAATAATTTTGCTCCAAATTTCGTTTCAGTATCATTAGGTAAGATGCAATATCAAGCAACCATCCACAGCTTTATAAAAATACTAGCTGGAATGAAAGATAATAAACTACCTAGTTCTATATCATTAAACTTTAAAAAAACAAGTCCAATAAATAAATACTTACCAAAATACATAAAACCAGATTCCATTTCAAGTAAAGCTTTAAATGATTTATATGTTAATGGGTCTCTTGATAACTTTCTTAAAGCAGTGAAAAACTGTCAAGTAAATGATGAAATGATTAAATCATTAGCTAGTGAAATAACTAAAAATTCCAAAACAACTCTTCAAAAGGCAACAGCTATTTACAACTGGGTGAGAGATAAAATCACTTATGTTTTTTACTATAATACAAAGAATGGTGCAAAAACTACAATATCTAAAAAATCAGGAAACTGTGTAGATCAAAGTCATTTACTTATAGCTTTATCTCGTGCATCAGGAATACCTGCCCGATACGTTCACGGTATTTGTAATTTTACAAGTGGAAAATCATATGGGCATGTTTGGGCTCAAATCCTTGTAGATAACGTGTGGACTGTAGCTGACCCAACTAACTCAAGAAATAGTTTTGGTGTGATAAATAGCTGGACTTCTTATACAATACATGGAAAATACGATTCAATAGGTTTTTAAACTTATTTTATCTTATTTTTTTTAAAAAACAATTTAATTTTCATTAAAATAAAAATAAAAATAATTTTTTTAAATATTTTAATTTTAATTATTTTATATAATTTTAATTTAAAAATAGTTAAATTTAATTTATTTATCTAATTTTTTTAAA
>WRNS01000261.1 GCA_009776495.1 Methanobrevibacter sp.
TTATTTAATTATTTATTTAAGTAATTGGTTTTTATAATTTTATTAAAATCCATAAATTTATTGTTATATTAATTAATTTTTATTTTAATTAGTTATTTTTTAATAATTCTTATTATTTTGAATATGTATTTTTTTATTTTATTTTTTAAGCAGTTTAATGTAGAAATTTATAATTTGTGATAATTTATTTGTGTTAAATAATTTTAAAAAAATTTGTTTTTAAAGAATCATGTATTTATTTTAAATTATTGAAGTGTTTATGTTTAGTTTCTAAGTTATCTTCCACCAAATTAAAACCCAATCTGCTTTATCTTCGGGATTTTCTAATTTTCCTTCTTTATTAACTCTTAATTTTTCTTTTAAATAGCTACGTAATTTAATTTTCTCATCGTCTGAAAAATTATCTAAGTTCCATTTGCCTAAGTTCATAGCTTCATGAACTGAGTCATAGGTCCGATTGGATTGAATTTCAAGATTTTCAACATTGGGATAAATTCCCATTTCAATTAAAATGTTAACCAGATAATGGTATGGTGCTAGTTCATGGTATTCTTTCTTAATACTTTTATAGAATTTTTTTTGAAAGTTCCAATTATTTGGACCAAATAATGTTATGTATACATATTTTGTAGCTATTTTGTTAATATTAGCTATTGTGTCTTTTACATTGGAAATTCCATTAAAAGATCGTGAAGAAAGTACGATATCGTGTTTTCCAACATCTTCAACTTTAATCTCTTCTAAATCTCCTTGAATAATATTAACATTAGCTATTTCTTTTTTTTCACACTTTTCTTTAAGTAGTTCAAGCATTTTCTCTGATGAATCAATAGCTGTGAGATTAGCTACTTTCTTAGCTATTGGTAATGTGACTGAACCTTCTCCACAACCTAAATCAAGAACAGAATCTTTTTTACTTAGTCTCATTTTTAAGCTAAGGTTTTCCATGTATTCGTCTTGTTTGCTTACTTTAGAAAAATTTTTAGCTGATTTATTCCAATCTATCTTATCTTTTCTTTTAGCTTTTAATTTTTCCTGCCAGAAATACTCCCAATCAATATCCTCTGGATTTTTTATACATTCATTATTTTTAATATTAATCTCTCCTTGAACATATTAGTTAGCTATATTGATAAGATTTATGTTTTTTTGCATTTTTTAAACTTTTTTTATTCATTTAATATATTAATTTTTAAAATTATTTAATATTTACTTTCTTTTTAAATATAAAATCAAAAAAAATAATTATTTTTTAAAAACAAGGATTGTATAAAAGTTTTTCATTTAAAAAAAAGATTATGTGATATATATTTATCAATTAAGATATATAATTATTAATAATGATATATATTTCATAATAAAGATATATATTTACTAATTAAGATATATAGTTATTAATAATGATATATATTTATCATTAAAGATATATATCTCTTAATTAAGATATATTTTTCTCATGTAGCTATGGATTCCCATGAAAATATTAGAAAGATGAAAATTTTTACAAAAGCTTTTTTTTTTATAATGTTTATTTAATTATTAAAATTCGCTATAGGATGATGTTAAATTATTGTTTACAAGTATAAGATATTCCTCATGAATAATCTTTGAATTTCATCCGATATGAAAGTGAATGAGTAAATTAAATGAATAAATTTTATTATAAAAATTTCCTACATTCTTCCACGAATATTTTCGCTTTATTTAATGCGTTTATTGCATCTTTTTCTGTGACGATGAAACGATAATCATAATCAACATCTTCTCGCTCATCTTCCAAACTAGATAAAATTTTAGCTATAGAACTATCAAAAATATCATTAATAACATACTCTAAACCAAATTTGTGAATAGTCCCTGAATGTGTTTTTGTAGTTATTCCTTTTTTAAAAAGTAGTGCTCTTGCACCATGAAAAACCGCATAATACGAACGATTTATAGACATTTTATATCTTTGATTATCAATGGATATTTGAGAATCTTCAAGGGATTCTAATGCACTATTAAAAATCAATTTCACATCTTCAAGCAATTAAATACCTCTAATAAACTTTATCCGATTAAAATACCATCTTTATTCACATTAGATAAAAAAGAATAATTTTTATTTTTTTCATAATAATTACTTGATCTCATTTTGACTGAAATATTTTCTCCAGTCATGAGAAGAATGTTCCAGACTTTATTGTAAACATCATCCTCAATTTCAAATTTATCAGATCTTTTATTGGTTACAATTAAAACATCTATATCTGATTCACTTGTATCTTCTTTTCGAGCTACTGAACCAAATAAAATTATTTTTTCAATTTCAGGATGATTTAGAGATTTAGCAAAGTCAATAGCTAATTGTTTTCTATCCACCATTTATATCATTTCCTTAAGAATATTTTAGGTTGTAATCATTATTATATCTCTCCATTTAAAAAGTGAAAATATAAAAAAAATCATTTTTATTTTTTTATTTTCATCACGAATTAAAGAAGATTTAACAAAAGATATTAAGTTTACAGCTCAAATAAACATTAAAACAAATATTAAAACAAATTATTGGAATATAAGAAATAAAATGAAAAATATAGTTAATAATCAGATAAAAGAATTTAAAAAAATGATAAAAAATCCATTGATTTACTTTCTTTTTAAATTTTAAACCAATAATAATAAATTATTTTTTTAAAAAACAAGGATTGTGTAAAAGTTTTTCATTTAAAAAAAGATTATGTGATATATATTTATCAATTAAGATATATAGTTATTAATAATGATATATATTTCATAATAAAGATATATAGTTATTAATAATGATATATATTTCTTAATTAAGATATATATTTATTATTAAAGATATATATTTCTTAATTAAGATATATATTTATTATTAAAGATATATATTTCTTAATTAAGATA
>WRNS01000262.1 GCA_009776495.1 Methanobrevibacter sp.
AGGATTTTTTTAATAATTTTGATATTTTTTATTTTATTAAAAAGTTTTTTTTATTCCATTTTACAGATATAATAAATAAAATTAATAAGCTTTGAATTCTAATTAATTTTAAATTTTTTTAAAAGAAGAGTTAATTTTTTTTAAGAAAGATTTTAAATTTTTTTAAAAGAAAGAGTTAATTTTTTTAAAAAAAGAACTTAAAATTTTATAAGTAGTTTAATATAGCTTTTTTAACAGTGATTTAATGAGAAGTGATAAGATAAAGAAAGGAATTGAAAGATCTCCACATAGATCTTTACTTCGAGCTTGTGGAGTAACTGATGATGATTTTAAAAAACCTTTTATAGGAATAGCTAACAGTTTCACAGATATTGTTCCTGGCCATATTCATTTAAATGAAATAGCTAATGCTGTTAAAGAGGGAATAAAAGAAAGTGGCGGAGTTCCTTTTGAATTTAATACTATGGCTATTTGTGATGGAATAGCTATGAATCATGAGGGAATGAAGTATTCTCTTCCATCCAGAGAAATCATAGCTAATACAGTTGAAAGTGTAGCTATAGCTCATAGTTTAGATGCTTTAGTTTTGCTGCCAAGTTGTGATAAAGTTGTCCCTGGAATGTTAATGGGAGCTTGTAGGTTAAATATTCCTTCTATTGTAGTAACAGGAGGGCCAATGCTTCCGGGGCAATTCGATGGTAAAAATGTCGATTTAATCAGTGTGTATGAAGCTGTTGGTGAGGTATCATCTGGTAGGATGACTATGGATGATCTTGATAGATTAGAAAAATCAGCATGTCCAACTCCTGGGTCTTGTTCTGGACTTTTCACAGCAAACACAATGGCGTGTATCACAGAAAGTATGGGAATGACATTACCAATGTGTGCTACAACTCATGCTGTAGATGAAAATAAATTAAAAATAGCTAAAGATAGTGGAAAACAGATTTTAAAGATGGTGGAAGAGGATTTAACCCCATCGAAAATCATGACTCAAAAATCTTTTGAAAATGCTTTAGCTATTGACATGGCTTTAGGGGGTTCAAGTAACACTGCACTTCATATTCCAGCTATAGCTAATGAATTAGAGGAATTTGGTGTTAAGGTCACCCTTGATCTTTTTGATAAGGTCAGTAGAAATGTTCCTCATATTGCATCTATAAGTCCAGCAGGAAATCATACAATGCTTGATCTTCACAAAGCTGGGGGCATTATTGGAGTTTTAAAAGCTATTGAGGGAAAAATAGCTACTGATGCCATAACTTGTACAGGAAAAACTATTAGTGAGATTATTAAAGATATTGACGTAAAAAATCCCGAGGTTATAAGATCCATTGATTCTCCAGTCCACAAAGAAGGAGGAATAGCTATTTTGAAAGGGAATTTAGCTCCGAATGGTTCGGTTATAAAACAGGCCGCAGTTGAAGAGGATATGATGTATCATAAAGGACCAGTAAAGGTTTTCAACAGTGAAGAAGAGGCGGTAGAAGCTATTTTTAATGCTAAGGTATGTGAAGGAGATATCGTTGTTATTAGATGCGAAGGTCCAAAAGGTGGACCTGGTATGAGGGAAATGCTCAATCCAACATCAGCTATTATGGGACTTAAAATTAAAAATGTAGCTCTCATCACTGACGGTAGATTTTCTGGAGGAACAAGGGGGCCCTGTGTTGGACATATTTCTCCAGAAGCAGAAAGTGGTGGACCAATAGCTGGACTCCAAGATGGAGACATAGTTGAAATTGATATTAAAAATAGGTCTATAAATGTTGACTTATCTGAAGAAGTGATTAAAAATAGAATAGCTGCTGCTGATTTACCAAGCAATGAGTTAAAGGGTTGGCTTAATATTTATCGCCAGTGTGTAAGTTCTGCTGATAAAGGAGCTATTTTAAGGTAATAACTTTAATTTATCTTGAAACTGTTTTAATTATTTTTTAATAGCTATTTGAATACTTGTATCATAAATAATTTATTTAAATCATTTTTTTTAATTTTTTTATTTTAAATTTTTTAAATTTTTTTTTTATTATTTTTTAAATTTTATATTTTATATTAAATTGAATAAAAAAACTTTTTAAATTATTATCAAAACATAAATAAGATAGTTGCTATGATAAAAATATTTAATTAAAATAACAAATTATAAATAGAGATTAATTAAACTTTAATAGTGAAACTTTATTTTTAAATCGGTGCTTAAATGTCAGAAAAGAAAGAAATAATCGCTTATTTAGTAGTTATAATTGTAGCATTCTTTATAGCTCAGCACATGAATGTTGTTGTTTCAGAGAGTATGGAACCAGTATTATACAGGGGAGATATTGTAATTGTTGAAAAGTCAAATTTGTTCGGAATAAACGAGTTTGACCCTAATGAAGTGGAAGTAGGGGATATTGTTGTTTATAATGCTACTTGGTTCCCAAATCCTGTGATACATCGGGTCATCGATGTGTCTTATGAAAATGGAACAAAGTATTTCACGATACAAGGTGATAATAATCTAGTGGAGGATCCTGAACTTGTATCACCTTCTCAAATTACTGAAAGAGTAGTTAAAATCGGTAATCAGCCAATAATTATACCTAAAGTTGGATACATCACGATTTGGTTAAAAGGTTTATGATTATATTGTAATATTTTTTTTTATTTCTTTTCAATTTTAGCTATTTTTATTTTTTCAGTGGTAATTGGATTGTTTTTATTTCTTTTCAGTTTTAGCTATTTTTATTTTTTTTATAACAAAATTGAATGATTTATTTTTAATTTTAAACAAGAAATATTTATTATAAATTAGAAATTTTTCATTATTTTTTTTAAAATTTTTATTATAATTTTGAATTTTTCATTATTTATTTGAAATATATATTATATTTATGAAATTTTTATTATTTTTTAGAAA
>WRNS01000263.1 GCA_009776495.1 Methanobrevibacter sp.
TAGCTGTTGAAAAATTGTAGGACTCAAAAGCATCACCCACATCACGAGTTAAAATATTCAACTTTGAAAGTATCCACTTATCAAGAGGAAGTAAATTATTTATGATTTTAAAAAATTTATAATAAACATTTAAAATAAATTTATAATTTATCTATTAAATTTAAATTTTCTATTAAATCAATGAAAACTTGAGAAATATTTCCTCATATATCAATCACTTGTTTTCGTTTACCTTAACACTTCCAAAATCATGTCTAAATTATCTGATTTGAAAACATCCACTTTTTTACCACTTTCACCAATAACTTCTTTTTTCATGTTTAGATGTTCTTCAGTTATTGTATGATCTTCAATAGCTATTTCCCCTTGATTTTCTAAAATTTTAGCTATTTCCTCAGGGTCCTTAGATGTTAAAAATTTTATAATAATTGGAGCATCCCCTTTAAATTGAGGTCCAATTTTATCCATTGCTGGAATAATCTCTATAACTTTTTCTCTTATCTCTGGTTTTCCAACTCTTATATCCAAATTAGCTATTTTTAAAGTTCCTTTTATATCCTGAGTATATCTTTCAAATATAGTTTTTAAATCATCATTGGTATAAACATTTATTTCATTTATTGGAGCATTTAACGGAATTTTAGAAGCAGACTTAAATCTTCTAATCTCTCCAATAAGTTCAATAGCTAAATCTCCTTCATTTTCTAATGTCTCATTGATTAAATCATCATTTACTTGTGGCCAATCACTGATATTTAAACTTTGATAATTTTCAAGATTTGTTTCTTTATTTTTAAAATCTGTTTCATCTCCACTATCGAAATATTGATACACTTCATCTCCACTATCGAAGTATTGATACACTTCATCTACGAAGTGAGGAGTGATTGGAGATAATAGCTTTAAAGATGTTTCAATAACCGTTTTTAAAGTATATTTAGCAGCTAATCTTGAATTTTCATCAACTTCATCATTGTAAAGTCTATATTTCACTGCCTCTATGTATTCATCACAAAAATCATGCCAAACAAACTTTTCAATTGAATTGATAGCTGTTGAAAAATTGTATGACTCAAAAGCATCACCCACATCACGAGTTAAAATATTCAACTTTGAAAGTATCCACTTATCAAGAGGAAGTAAATTATTTATGATTTTATTTTCTTCATCCGAATCATTAGCTATGTCCTCATCGAAAATATGCATACTTATGAATCTAAATGCATTCCAAAATTTCCTTAAAAACTTGTAACCATGTTTTATGTCTTTCCAATCAAAAGGAACATCTGAACCTGGTGTACTATTAGCTGCCCAAGTTCTAAGTGCATCTGCACCATACTCATTTACAACGTCATCTGGAGCTATTACATTTCCTTTGGATTTACTCATTTTAAATCCATCTTCACCAAAAACCATTCCATTTATAATGATTTCATCAAATGGTTTTTCTTTTTCTAAAGCTATTGTTCTAAGAATTGTATAAAAAGCCCAAGTTCTTATGATATCATGTCCTTGAGGGCGTAAATTAGCTGGGAAATTATTAGAAAAAGTTGGATTTGGCCATCCAGCTATAGCTAATGGTGAAATTGAACTATCCATCCATGTATCTAATACATCTTCTTCTCCAGTAAAATCAGTACATCCACATTCGCAAGAATTTATAGAAGGTGATTTTTGGGTTGGATCAACTGGTAATTCTTCAATTTTTGGTAAATGAATTTTTCCACAATCATTACAGAACCAAACTGGAATTGGGGTTGCAAAAATCCTTTGTCTTGAAATACACCAATCCCATTCCATAGAATCAGCCCAATTTAATAATCTACTCTCCATATGTTGTGGAACCCAATTCATAGAATTAGTAGCTACTTTTACCTCATCAATTAATTTATTTACTGCAACAAACCATTGTTTTTTAACTAAAATCTCAATTGGTGTTTTACATCTCCAACATTGCCCAACATTTTGATCTACTTTTTCTTGTTTAGTGATATATCCTTGACTTTTTAAATCAGCTATTGTAGCTTCCTTACATTCAGCTAATGTCATTCCAACATACTTTCCAGCTGCTTTAGTCATGACTGCCTTCTCATCAATAGCTTCAATAATATCTAAATCATATTTATTTACCCATGATACATCAGTTTTATCACCAAAAGTACATATCATAACTGCACCTGTACCAAATTCGGGATCAACCTCTTCATCAGCTATTATTTCAACATTTTGACCTGAAATAGGAACTGTTAGTTGTTCACCAAGTAAATGTTTGTATCTTTCATCTTCTGGATGGATTACAACTGCAACACACGCAGACATGAGTTCAGGCCGTGTAGTAGCTATTAAAACACCATCATCAGATTTATTAGCTATTGAAACATCATCATCAGATTTTGAATTAGATTTATCATCAATCGAATCTGCACTTGGAAATTTAACATAGTTTAAAAAGGTTTCATTACTACTGTACTCAACTTCTGCAAAGGCAATAGCTGTTTCACATCTTGGACACCAGTTTACAGGATGGATTCCTTGATAAATAAGATCATTATCATACATTCGCAGGAAAGATTCTTGTGTCTTTTTCATATACTCTGGAGTCATGGTAATGTATTCCCTACTCCAATCTTGAGAAAATCCCAGAGACTGCATTTGGCTCTTCATTAAAGCTATATTTTGTTTTGTTAAATCAACACACATCTGTCTAAATTCTTCTCTTGAAACATCATTCTTTTTAATATTATGTGTTTCTTCAACTTTAACCTCGGTTGGAAGCCCATGACAATCCCATCCTTGAGGGAAAAAAACATCAAATCCTTTTAAACGTTTATATCGTGCGATTATATCAATGTATGCCCAATTCAACACATGACCTAAGTGAAGTAATCCTGTTGGGTAAGC
>WRNS01000264.1 GCA_009776495.1 Methanobrevibacter sp.
TTAATCTTTTAAACAAAATTTAATCTTTTTAGCAATAATTTATATTTTAATCTTAATGAAATTGAATTAATTGGATAATTAGGAAAAATAATAAGAATACTATTTCAATTAATTGAATATTAAAATAAAAGATAATATTTAATTAAAACTAGAAAATTTCATTTTAAAACTTCTAGAAATCATGAAAAATAAATTATTTATTTACTATTTAGGTAAAATAAATTATTTATTTATTATTTAAGATAAAATGAATGATAAAATTATATTGTAAAAAAATTTGACTTTTAAGTGTTGGTGACTTGAATGACAACTAATGATAAGAAAAAAGTTGATTCTGGGGCAAATAAAAAACTTTTTGGAACATCTGGAATAAGAGGAAAAATTAAAGAAGAAATAACAGCAGAACTTGCTTTAAATGTTGGTAAAGCATTAGCTACTTATTTAGGTGGAAAAGGTAATGTTGTTATTGGATATGATTCAAGAACAACCAATCAAATGCTTGAAAATGCAATTTGTGCAGGATTACTCGAATCGGGTTGTAATGTGTTTAAGTTAAAAATGGTTCCAACTCCTCTTGTTGGATATGCAGTAGCTAAACTCGGTGTAGACGCAGGAATAATGATCACGGCCTCCCATAATCCTTCTCAGTACAATGGAATTAAAGTTTGGAATAAAAACGGAATGGCCTATACTCCATCTCAAGAAGAAGAATTAGAGAAAATTTATTTTTCTAAAGAGTTTATCAATGTTAGTTGGGAAAACATTGGAACTACTCATTTGATTGAAGATGTCAAAGAGAGTTATATAAATGAATTATTAAATATTGTTGATATTAAACCAGGTTTAAAGGTTGTAGTTGACCCTGCTTCAGGAGCAGGAAGTGAACTTTCCCCAATTATATTTAGACGTAGTGGTTGTGAAGTAGTTAGTTTGAACAGCCAAGTAGATGGGTTTTTCCCTGGTAGGAATCCAGAACCAAATGAGCAAAACTTGAAGGATTTGATGAAAGTTGTGGTAGCTGTAGGAGCAGATATTGGAATAGCTCATGATGGTGATGCTGATAGAATGATAGCAGTTGATGAAAAAGGACGAGTGAGTGATTTTGATAAGTTACTTGCCATCGTATCCCGGGAATTTGGTGGGAAAATTATTACAACAGTAGATGCAGGTTCATGCATAGACGATGCATTAAAATCCGTTGGAGGGGAAGTTATACGAACTAAAGTAGGAGATGTTAGTGTAGCTGAGGCCATTCTTGAAGAAAAAGCTACTTTTGGTGGAGAACCCTCAGGAACATGGCTACATCCTGATTTTTGTATGTGTCCAGATGGAATTCTATCTGGCCTTAGAATCACCGAAATTGTTTCAAAAAAAGGTCCATTATCTAAATTATTAGATGATATCCCAGATTATCCTAACCTTAGAGAGAAAATTCTTTGCTCTGCCGACGATAAACTAAAAGTCATGGGAAATATTGAAAGTATATTGACTGAAAACTTTGAAAACATTGCTAATGTTAATACTATTGATGGAGTGAGATTAACATTTGAAGATAATAGTTGGGTATTAATTAGACCTTCTGGTACTGAAAACTTTATTAGAGTTACTATAGAAGCTAAAAATCCAAAACAATTGGAACTTATAAAAGATACTTGTGTGAAAATAATTGAAGATATGTTGAGTGAATAAACCAATAAAGGAGATATGTCATTGAAAGCAATAATACTAACTGCAGGTGAAGGCACACGAATGAGGCCATTGACTTTGACAAAACCGAAAACAATGCTACCAGTAGCTGGAAAACCTATTATTCAATATAACATTGAAGCATTGAGAGATAGTGGAGTAACAGACATNTTACTAATTGTAAATTATAAAGAATCAATGGTTAAAGATTATTTTAAAGATGGAAATGAATTTGGAGTGAAAATTAGCTATAAAACTCAGAAAAAACTAGTTGGAACAGCTAATGCAATTGGATATGGAAAAGATTTTGTTGATGATACTTTCATTGTCTTAAATGGAGACATAATTTTAGATAGCGATTTACTTAAGAGTATATTAGATGAATATTTGAATCAAAAACCAGCTACTTTAATGGTTTTAAAGGAAGTGGAAAACCCAAGCCACTTTGGTGTTGTAGAAATTGAAAATAGCCTGGTAAAAAATATTGTAGAAAAACCAAGCTTAGAAGAAGCACCGAGTAAACTTGTAAATACTGGAGTATATATTTTTAATAGAAACATATTCGATAAAATAGATAAAACTACCAAGTCTGAAAGAGGAGAATATGAAATAACCGATTCTTTACTAATGCAAATTAATGAAGGACAAACTGTTAGAGGATTTAAAACAGATAAAGAATGGATTGATGTAGGTCGCCCTTGGGAATTAATTGAAATTAATGAAATTCTTTTAAAAGAAATTAAAACCAATATAAAAGGAAAAGTTGAAAATGGCGCTTACATTCATGGTGAAATCTTTTTGGATGAAGGAAGCGTTATAAGGTCAGGAGTCTATATTCAAGGCTCTGTTTATATTGGTAAAAACTGTGATATTGGTCCTAATTCTTATATTAGAGGGAATAGCTACTTTGGTGATAATGTTAGAGTAGGAAATGCTGTTGAAATTAAAAATTCAATTATTATGGAAAATACTAATGTGAATCATTTAAGTTATGTTGGGGATTCAGTGATTGGATCTAACTGTAACATAGCTGCTGGAACAAATATAGCTAATTTAAGATTTGATAATGAAAATGTAGAAGTCGAAATTAAAGGCGAAAAAACAGATACTGGAAGGCGTAAACTTGGAGCAATCCTTGGGGATAGCGTGAAAACAGGAATTAACTCAAGTTTCTCTCCTGGAGTAAAAGTAGGAATTAACTCTTCTATCGGTCC
>WRNS01000265.1 GCA_009776495.1 Methanobrevibacter sp.
CATCTTAAAAACAAATTGAGACTGAGTATCCTTACCAGAACCATCAAAACCATCGATAACTATAAATTTTTTCATTAAAACAACCTAAAGACTTTATATTAAAGCAAGCAGGAGTGAAAATTTTTTAAAAGAAATATCCCAAATATAAAAGGTAGGCGACAACAGCTGAAAAACTAACAGTTAAATTATCCAATCCTTTTGGACTTATTCCTTCAACTACAGTAGCTATTGCAGAAATAGCTATAATAACAAATATGTTTAAAATATTTGTAGGGTATCCCATATTAAATGTATTGTTAATAAAGATATAGTATCCTAAAGAAAGACACAACATAGCTATTAAAACTAAAAACATAGCTATAGAACCTTCAAAACTTTTAGTATCTCCAAAGATTTTATATTTGTGTTTTCCAAATTTTTCTCCTATTAGTGAGGCAAAACCATCACCATAAGACATTGCAATTATTCCAACAGCTATTATATATGGTTTATCATAGAATAAGAAAGCAAGAACAGTCCAGGAGATAGCATAATAAAATAAACCTAAACCATGCCCAGAGGAAGTAATACTGTTATCTATCTTAATTGGAGAGTATTTTGTCATTAAGAATGAAAAAATGAGAATAGGAAAAGCAACGAGGAATGTCATCACATCTCTACCTATAAATAGAGGTAGCCAAAATATTATGTTTCCCACCATGATATGAGTAAATTTTCTAGCTAAAGAAGGTCTATTCTTTAGAAGTTTTTCAGAAATTAGCATAACTACAGCTACATAAACATAAGAAATAATCAATCCAATTATATTTCCATCTAAATCCATCCTTGTACCTCGATAATAATTATTAAACTAAACTCATTTTTAAATAAGTAAAATATATAATTAAATAATATATAAATTTTTATAAAAAAATTTGAATAAATAAAATAATAAAAATAATAATTAAAATGATTATATTCAGAAAAAATAAAATTTAATAAAATTAAATGGTGAGGAATAATAATAAATAATTCAAATTTCAATATTTAGACCAATAGGGCAATGATCAGAACCCATGACATCAGATAATATATAGCTATCAACTACATTATCCTCAAATTCCTTATTTACAAAGAAATAATCAAGTCTCCAGCCAATATTTCTATCTCGAGCTCTTGTTCTGTAGCTCCACCATGTGTAGTTCTTTGGCTGGTCATTGAACATTCTAAAGGTGTCTGTGTAACCATTAGCTAAAAATTTATCGATCCATTCTCTTTCTATTGGCATAAAACCTGAAACTTTCTCATTTTCTTTTGGTCTAGCTATATCTATCTCTTTATGTGCTGTGTTTAAATCACCACATATCACTATATTGTTTCCTTCGTCTCTTAAATTGTTGGTGTATGTGAGAAATGCATCGTAAAATTCAAGTTTGTATTGTAATCTTTCATCACTCATAACACCATTAGGATAATATATGTTAAGTAAGATAAAGTCATCAAAATCAAGTCTTTGAAATCTACCTTCAATATCGAATTTCTCAATATCAAATCCATTGATTATTTCATTTGGCTTAATTGAGGTGTAAGTAGCTACTCCACTGTATCCTTTTCTTTCAGCTGGATTGAAATAGCTATGAAAATTAGGAACGTCTTTTAATTTTTTTGGGATTTGATCAACTTCAGCTTTAATCTCTTGAAGGCACAGTATGTCTGTATCAGCTCCTTTGAACCATTCCAAAAAGCCTTTTCTATGCACTGCTCTAATTCCATTCACATTCCATGATAACAATCTTATATTTGTCATTAGCCTACCTCAAAAGAATTTTTTAAAAAAATTAGATAATTAATAGTATATTCCATTTCACAACCTTTAAAATTTTCTTTTCCAATAATATCTTAGTCATTGATGAAAATTTTTCATTTCATAAAATTATTTAAATTAATTTATCAAATAGTTTTATATTAAAAATTTAATAGTTTCAAAGGAAAAATTAAATAGTTTTATATTAAAAATAATTGATGAGATGAGTTATTAATAAATGAAAAAATTAAAAGTAGTTTTTTTTTTAGCTAATGAACTTTACAAAAATGTTATCAGCTATTTCATCTGTTAGTGTTATATTAGAATCATTGATGTTTACACTGATTACTTTATCTATTTGATTTATTTCTTCAACTAAAACAGTTGTGCCAATAGCTATTCCAAGGCCCATTAATTTTTTAAAAGAGATAGGATTGCCCCGTATAAATGAAATTTTTCCAGATTCATTACTATCTAATTGTGAAATTGAAATCAAATTATCGTTCCTAACACCAATTTCTTCAATATCAGAGTTTTCATTTAGGCATTCTTCACAGCTATTGAAATCCAAGTCACATGAAGGAATGGGTTTTTCATCTGGACATTTATCAGGATGCTCTAATATATGACACATAGCTCTTTCAGCTTCATCAGATAGTGAATGCTCCATATTACAAGCTTGAATGTGAATATTTTCTTTTTTAATCTTCAAAACATCTGATAAAAATCTTTCAAGAATTCTATGTTTTCTTGTTATTTTTTGAGCTATTTTGGTTCCTTCGTCTGTTAAAATAGCTCCTTTATATGGAATATATTTAATATACTCTAAATCCTCTAATTTTTTTAACATTTGTGTAACACTAGCTGGAGCTATTTTTAATTGTTTAGATATGGTAGTGGTGGAAACATGATTTTTTTTATTCCCATACCTATATAGAACTTCTAAATACTCTTCAATATTTTCACTAAGTTCTTTATTTCTCGCATTCATTCAATACCTCGAAAAATATTAATGTTATCAAATTAAATTAAAGAAAATACAAATATTTTAAACAAAACACACAGATTTTAAGATAAAAACATTGTAAAACAAATTAATGCTATACATGTTTAAAT